>CANGVZ010000187.1 GCA_947457285.1 Flavobacteriales bacterium
CCAACAGGATTGGAGACTCCGATAGATCCTGAAGGTAAGCGTTTGTCTAAAACCATTACTCGAAAAATAGTATTGGCTCGCGCTATTGCAGACAATCCAAAAATCCTTCTACTCGAAGACAACCTATCCAACTTGAACCATGACGAACGTCAATTAATTTACAATAATATTCTTTCTAAAAAACATGGCTGGACAGTGATTATCGTTAGTAATGATGAAATTGTTGCCAATAAGTGTGACGACCGCTATGTAATGGAGAATGGTGTAATTTTAAACTAATAGGAAAATGCTAGACATATCAAATAAAGAAAGCGTATCACATAGAGTTGATAAAACCAAACTCAAGGCGTTTAGCGAGATTCATCAGGTGAGCAGCAGTCGCATGCTCAAGCGATGGCTCTTCATCATATTCGGAATTTTGATTGGTATTCTGTTTTTACCATGGACTCAAAATATTCAGTCGGTTGGGGTAGTAACAGCTCTCAACCCAGAACAACGCCCGCAGACTGTCAACACAATCATTGGCGGTCAAATTTCGAAATGGTTTGTACAAGAAGGTGACTTCGTTAAGAAGGGCGATACGATCATGTATATCACCGAGATCAAGGACGACTATTTTGACCCGAATCTTTTGGTGAATGTGGAATCGCAAATCAAGGCGAAGGAGAGTTCGGTGGGTTCCTATATGGAGAAGGTGCGTGCACTCGATCAACAAATCGATGCCTTGATTTCTAACAAAGAATTTAAATTGCAACAAGCTCAAAACAAGTTGAAACAGGCTTATCTCAAGGTAAAGAGCGATAGCATTGAATACGAAGCAGCAAGAAATAACCTGGTAGTAGCAGAAGACCAGCTCAAGCGATTTGAAGAACTATTCAAAAAAGACCTGGTGTCGCGCACAGAGTTTGAAGGTCGCAAAGTAGCCTTACAAAATGCAACTGCTAAATCCATTGATGCGGAGAATAAACTCTTGATCTCAAAAAATGAAATTCTCGTTGCTCGTACCGAGCTCAATACGATTGATAGCGAATTCAGAGATAAAATAGGGAAAGCCGAATCTGAGAAATTCGCCTCTATGTCTTCCATGTATGATGCTGAAGCGCAAGTAACGAAATTGCAAAACACCTATGTTAACTATGATCGTCGCAGTGGCTTCTATTTTATTACTGCACCTCAAGATGGCTATATCACTCAAGCAATCACCACAGGTATTGGAGAGACCATCAAGGAAGGAGAGCAAGTAGTGAGCATCATGCCAGCAAAGATTGATATGGCTGTGGAAATGTTTGTAGATCCAATGGACTTACCTCTCATCAAAGTTGGCCAAAAGGTGAGATATATTTTTGACGGTTGGCCTGCCTTCGTATTCAGTGGTTGGCCTAATGCATCGTTCGGTACTTTTGGTGGAAAAGTATATGCCATTGATAATTTCATCAGCGCCAATGGTAAGTATCGCATGCTTGTGATTCCTGACCCAGGCGAATTGCCATGGCCTGAAGGTTTACGTGTTGGCACAGGAGCCAATGGTATTGCCCTCTTGAAGGATGTTCCAATCTGGTATGAACTATGGCGTCAATTCAATGGATTCCCTCCAGATTATTATACAGGAAATAGAAAAGAAGTAGACAAATCATCTTCTAAAAAAGAGGAGAAAAAATAATGATGCGTTTTAAATATTTCACACTACTTCTCCTCTGCTCTGCTTTCGCGCTGAACGTTTCAGCGCAACGTGACAGCATCGTCTCGTTGCCATTGGAAGAGTTTCTCAATATTGTGCGCAACTATCACCCCATGGCGCTCAGTGCGGAGCTACAGCTACAAAATGCGGAGAGTTTCGAAAGAAGAGCGCGAGGAGCCTTTGATCCTAAGCTTGAGGCCAACTTCAATGAGAAATTTTATAAAGAGACATCTTATTTCTCTGAAGCAAGTTCGATGATCAAAGTGCCTACGCGAAGCCCTCTTTCATTGAAAGCAGGCTATGACCTCAATAGCGGCGCCTTTCTCGACCAAAGTAAGGTTACACCTGATGATGGACTCGTGACTGCTGGTTTGAGCATGCCTTTGCTTCAAGGACTACTCATCGATGAAAGACGTACTGCAATGCGCGTCTCTCAGGCATTTGAAGAATACTCCATCGCGGAGCGTGCTTCCATGTACAACCAACTCATCTTCGAATCTTATGGGGCCTATTGGAATTGGTGGTCGAGTGTAGAAAAAAGAAGAATAGCTCAAGAAATGTTAGATATTGCTTCGATTCGTTTCGATGCGGTAAAACAACGGGCTCTCGCTGGCGACCGCCCCTTCATCGACACAGTTGAAGCGTATTTGCAAGTTCAATTGCGCCAACAACAATTGCTTGAAAACATCACGATTGAAGTAAAATCGCGTTTCTTTCTTAGTGGATTTTTATGGTATAATGACGACACATCGTCCATTCCAACCGGGCTAATCATTAGTGAAAAAGCCGTGCCCGAAAATCCAATGGGACAATTGCCTCCAGAACTGATGACTATTTCCCGTTCGCAGATTTTGACGACCATCGACAGCTCACACCCCATTATACTTGCAACAGATGCGAAGATCAGACAAATGGAAGCCGAGGCTCGATGGAAACAGGAGAAGTTGTTGCCAAAGTTAGATGTAGAATATGACTTTCTCAATACGGGCATGATTAACGCCGATGATATCATGTTTTCAACGCGCAATTATAAATGGGGGTTGAACTTTAGTTTTCCAATCTTCTTACGTGAAGCCCGTGGCGACTTGCAACTGACGCGCATCAAAATAGCGGAAAACAATTATATCCGAGATTTAAAAGCAGTGGAACTCAGCAACAAAGCCAATGCTGCCTTTACGAACGTGGCCCTTATTCGGGACCAAACCAACGTAGCTCGAGCTAATGTGGCCAACTATAGAACACTACTTGATGCCGAACGCCTTCGCTTTTTCAATGGAGAGAGTTCGCTCTTTATCGTAAACCAACGCGAAATGCAGCTCGCAGATGCACAAAACAAACTGGTAGATCTACAAAGCAAGCTCGAGATGGCAAGTGCAGAAGTATTGTATTTCTTAGGACAATTGAAATAATTAAAAACTCAATAACATGATCGTCATTCACATCATTACCAAAAGAGAAGAGCAGTTGAATCAAATTGCCGAGTGGTTGATAAAGGAAAAGTTGGTGCATGGCGGCGTGGACATTGACTACCAAGACACCTTTGTGCTCAACGAAAAAGAGGAGCTCGTGCGCACAACAACTTATAAGATGCAAGCACGCACCAAAGGCCTCCTCTTCAACCTCATCGAGTCGGGTCTCCGCAGCAACTTTCACGAGGACACACCCTATCTCTACAGCACCCCCATCGTCAACATGGACCGCATACAATCGAAAGAACTGGTAGAAAGCACACTAAAAATTTAGCGACGAAGCGACAAAGCGACAAAGCGACGGAGCGACTAAGGGACTAAGGGACGGAGCGACGGAGCGACGGAGCGACCAGAATTACTTCATTCCTTTGTTCCCCTGTTCTTGTTCCTGTTCTTGTTCTTGTTCCTTCATCTCGTCGCTTTGTCGCTCGTCGCTCGTCGCTTTTTCCTTACTTTTGTTTCATGCATTGGTTTTATTATTTAGGTGAAATAAATGACGGGGTGATTACACCAGATGACGAAGAACAGCGTCATATTCGTGCGTTGCGAATTCGTGAGGGAGATGACATTGCATGCACCGATGGTAAAGGCAATGTACATTTTTGCCAAGCCCAATTGGGTAAAAAATCCACATCATTTAGAATTATTCATTCCGAAAAAAGACAAGAAGAGGGCGCTAAACTCACACTTGCCATTGCACCCACGAAAAACATTGACCGCTTAGAGTGGTTGATTGAAAAAGCAGTAGAAGTAGGTGTTCACGAAATATTGCTTTTTAAAGGTGAACATTCCGAACGACCTCTTATCAAGTTGGAAAGACTGCAACGTGTGGCCATTGCTGCAATGAAACAAAGTCAGCGAGCTATACTGCCACACATCACTGCACTGGAAGAATTCCAAGCGATCATCGCGCATCCTTGCACCAATAAGTACTTAGCACATTGTGCCGAAGATGCAGAAAAGAAGTTGCTTCAAAGCATTCTTGCCAGCGAACAAGATGCACTCATTGCCATCGGACCTGAAGGTGATTTTTCTGTTAATGAAATACAAGTAGCGAAAAACAACGGCATTCATTCCGTAAGTTTAGGCGATGCAAGGTTGCGCACAGAAACCGCTGGACTGGCAGCATTGTTTACTTTTTCACTTAAAAATCAAAAGGTATGATTCGCTTTATTTTTCGCACCGCTGGAATGCTATTCATCGTAGCATTGATAGCCGCATACTTCACCAATCCCACTGTCGAAGATTTTAAGAAAGAAGTAAAAGAGCGATTGCAAGGCGAATTTCAAGAACATCTCGACAACCCTGCACTCGCGCTCATCGCCGAAGAAGGAATGGATTTCGTAGCTGACCTTTCCGAAAAGATGGTAACGCGCGATGAATTTTATTTCTTCTCCATTTATACACTCGAACTTCCCACCGGTGATGAGAAATTTGTTGGAATTTTTGGGAAGTTTATTCCGATATGAGGCGAGGGGCGAGGGGCGAAGGGGCGAGGGCGAAGGGCGAGGGGCGAGGGACGAGGGCGAAGGATGAGGGAATTCGGAATACCGGATATTAATTATTAAATTCAAAGTTTAGAAATACTATAAATCGATGCAGATTGTTTTCTCCCAAGACTGGTTGCCGCCAATAAATACAGCCAAGTTCTAACGAATATCTTTCATTGAATTTTCTGTTAATCCCCACCAGATACCGTTGATGTTCAATAGTCCACTCCCCATTTTGTAAGTCCTTTTGAACAAATAGCTCGTATCCAATTCTACCTCTAAAAATTCCCAGAAAAGACTTTTTCCAAGGAGAAACCAACTGCATTCTATACCGACTTCGCCAGCTTCTTAGAGTATTTGTTTGAATAAAATCACTCCAATACTCCTCTCTATTAAAAAATCTTAGTTCGTTTCTCCATCTTGATTCGATTGACCAATCGTGAAGATTTACTGGAAAAACTATATCTAAATGGGGCCTTATTTCAGCTGTCACTGGTCGTGGTTTGCGCTCGGGATCTCCCGGTTCGCTCCGAAAATAACTCAATCCCAGCCGCGTATCCATTCGCTTGAAAGAAACTCTGTAATGCAACCGCATTGCATTTTGATGAGTGATGATATCCGAAAAAAAAGTACGTTGATGAATTTCTGCAATAAAAGAACTTCTCCCTTTAAGCCCAAATTCTCCCTGTGCCGACAACCAAAACAAACGTTGCTGCACATCCTGTGCTCTGACAGTACCGGATGAAAGAAGCCCTAAAATAATTATACAACGTTTTAA
>CANGVZ010000188.1 GCA_947457285.1 Flavobacteriales bacterium
GTTAGCGCCATCACCCCCACACCTGCGGGTGAAGGAAAGACCACTACCAGCATTGGTCTAACCGAGGGTCTAAATAAAATAGGAAAAAAGGCTACTGTTGTTTTACGTGAGCCTTCTCTCGGTCCTGTGTTTGGCATTAAGGGTGGTGCTGCCGGCGGTGGATACTCCCAAGTCGTGCCTATGGAAGATATCAATCTTCATTTTACTGGCGACTTTGCCGCAGTAGAGAAAGCCAACAATCTTCTCGCTGCTTTGATCGACAATAATCTTCAAAATAAACAATACTCTCTCGGACTCGATCCTCGCTCCATCTATTGGAAGCGTGTAATGGATATGAACGACCGCTCCTTGCGAGATATCACTATCGGATTGGGAGGCACAGGAAATGGAATTCCAAGACAAGACGGCTTCAACATCACACCAGCGAGCGAAGTGATGGCGATTCTTTGTATGGCAAAGAATATTGAAGACTTAAAAGAAAAACTTGGAAATATTTTCGTTGGCTTTACATTCGATCGCAAGCCCATCTATGCGCGCGATCTCAAGGCGCAAGGTGCAATGGCGCTATTGCTCAAAGATGCCATCAAACCAAATTTGGTGCAGACCTTAGAAGGAAATCCTGCCATTCTCCATGGTGGTCCATTCGCGAATATTGCACAAGGTACCAATACGATTATAGCTACTAAAATGGGCTTGTCACTCTCTGATTTTGTTGTGACGGAAGCAGGTTTCGGAGCAGATTTGGGTGCGGAAAAATTCATGGATATCAAATGTGGTTACGGCAATTTAAAACCAGATGCGATTGTTGTGGTAGCTACCATCCGCGCCCTTCGTCACCATGGCGGTGCGAAAAAAGAAGAGTACAATACACCTTCTATGGAGCGCGTCACTACAGGGTTTTCAAATCTTGAAAAACATATTGAGAACTGCCAAAAGTTCGGATTATTCCCCGTAGTTGCGATCAATCATTTTCCAACAGATACAGATGAGGAAATTCAATTTGTGATTGACGCCTGCGCCAAAATGGGCGTTAAGGCTGTGGTAAGTAAAGGTTTTGCCCACGGCGGCGAAGGCACAAAAGAGCTTGCAACGGCCGTTGTAGCCGAAGTAGAAAGTGGACGCAATGCATTCAAACCACTTTACGATTGGTCAATGCCAGTGAAGGATAAAATCGAAAAAATCGCGAAGGAAATCTATGGCGCTGATGCTGTTCAATACACCAAAGAGGCTGAAGGTAATTTGCGAACCATCGAGCGCCTCGGACTCGCGGGTCTGCCCGTATGCATGGCGAAAACACAGAAGTCATTCAGCGACGATGAATCAAAAATTGGAAGACCACGAAATTTCGTAGTGACGGTAAGAGAGTTCGAATATGCCGTTGGTGCAGGTTTTATCATTCCTATTCTCGGTGAAATGATGCGAATGCCAGGATTACCTGCCATTCCCGCTTCTGAAAATATGGATATTGACGCCAATGGTGTTGTGAGTGGACTATCATGACGAAAACACGCCTTTATAATGGTCTTCTCAATAGTGGTGGAGAGGTCAGGACGGTGAATGACAACCTGGCCATCGAACATCCCCTTTCGGTGTTAATCAATGGAGAAGCTTTTACATTAACAATGCAAACCCCGGGTAATGAGTTGGAACTCATCCGGGGTTTACTTTTTTCAGAAGGAATATATAAGAAAAAACAAGGGGAATTTAATTACCATATAATTGAAAAATCAAAAGAGAATTTCATCTCCAAGGTGAATCTAACCATTCCGCTAGAAGAGATGGATCAATCTCTCTTGAATAAGCGAAATTTGCTATCCGTAGCAAGCTGTGGTATTTGCGGTAAGACCGAATTAAATCTGCCTGGTGGGGAGCTTGAAAGTAATGAATTGGATTTGAAATTAATTAAATTTCAGGAGATGTTTGAGTCAATGCGACTTCATCAAAATACTTTCGAAATTTCTGGAGGCTCACATGCTGCCGCCGTTTTTAACGCGGACTTTCAGTTGATGACTATCATGGAAGATATAGGACGTCATAATGCCGTGGACAAGTGTATTGGAGCCTTATTAAATAAAGGTGTTTTAGGTCAAGCGAAATATCTCTTGGTAAGCGGCAGAGTGAGCTATGAAATCATCACCAAGTGTTTTGTAGCTGGGATACCCGTATTGGCAGCGGTTAGCGCTCCGAGTTCTTTAGCTGTAGATTTTGCCAAAGAATTAGGAGTTAAACTATTTGGTTTTTGCAGAGAAAATCGCTTTACCCAATATGCCTAAGGATTGCATGAGTTGCAATACATGGCTTCTTCATATTTTTTTCCGTTAGGATATTTCTCATCATGGGTGAATCCACATTTTTTGCAACCGTATGTGTAGCTAAGCAGCGAAGCGGTAGCCGTACCGCATAGCTCGCATGGTAATCCTGGATTGGCCGATATGATCCCATAACCAGGTGTTTGACATTGTGGACAAGAGGTAGTAATGCGGTCAATGAGTTTGCTGGTCAATTCCTGAATCACTTTCATTCTTGAGGGATTGTGCATCGCTCGCATATCCGTTTCAATATACACTTCTCCGTATTTAGACATTAATAGGTCGTAATGTTCACGCATTTCTTTCGGATCATGTATGCCTTTTTTAAGGTCGTTCAAATTATCCTTTGAAGCTTTCATGATGATGCCATGAGACGGAAACAAAATAACATCCAGAAAATGCTGTAAGTCTTCCAAATTGTTTACAGTGCGGCCATTGAAGTTGGTTTGACTGGTGATTTCTTTTACTACGATTTCAAGGTTGTTTTTTTTATCCAAAAACATCATTAATTCCTCATGACCAGAAAGCATGAAAAACGCGGGGTGTGGACCAAAGGAGCCCTCTGTGGCAATCACAAGATCTTCTGGGGCCAATTGTGCTGCCATTTCACACTTTTTTCGAAGGGTAGTCAAAGGATCATCGCGTCGCTCCACTTCACCCGAAAATGTCCCCAATAAGTCAGTATCGATGTCTGCTACTTGAAAAGTGTTTAAGCTGAGTGCTTTTACTACTTGATCAGCAATAGCAATTTCTTTCTTATGCTTGGTGGCAATAAATAGCGAACGGCCTGAAAACCACGCCGGTTGGGTAGTAGAGGAAGTTTGAATCATAAGGTTGTCTTCGGGGCTAATTATATGAAAATCACGTTTAAACACAAAAATTCTATATTTGACTCCGAATATGGAATCAGAAAGTCAAGGCATTCGCATCAATAAATACCTCAGTGAGATGGGGTATTGTTCTCGTAGAAAAGCTGATGAATTGATTGAAGCTCGACGGGTCACCATCAATGGAAAAGTTCCGGAAATGGGCACGCGTGTGCATGAAGGCGACGACGTTCGAGTAGATGGAAAGCCAATTCAGGATGAAAATGAAAAACCAGTCTATTTAGCTTTTCATAAGCCAGTAGGTATCGTATGCACCACCGACACCAAAAGGGAGAAGAACAATATTATTGACTATATCAAGTATCCCAAGCGGATTTTTCCAATAGGAAGGTTGGACAAACCAAGTGAAGGGTTGATTTTACTTACCAGTGATGGTGACATCGTAAACAAAATTCTCCGTGCCCGCAATCATCATGAGAAGGAGTACATCGTAAGTGTCAACAAGCCGATTAATGGTGAGTTTGTAAAAAAGATGAGCAATGGTGTGCCCATTTTGGACACGATCACGCGAAAGTGTTTTGTAGAACAAACCGGGCGCTGCACGTTTCGTATCATACTTACACAAGGCTTGAATCGACAAATTCGTCGGATGTGTGAGCACTTGGGTTATGAGGTGACGACACTCAAAAGGGTTCGAATCATGAATATCCTGTTGGATTTACCAGTGGGCAAATGGCGTCATCTTTCTCTTAAAGAACTTGAGGATATTCAGGCCATGGTCTCTGATTCTTCGAAGGTTTGAGATTCATTTGAAATAGGTCTTTAATGCGGAAATATACTCCTTGAATGCTGCTGTTCCCTCCTTTGTGATGGTCACAGTAGTGAGCGGATAATTACCTTTAAAAGTCTTTTCAATCTCCAAGTATTTCGCGTCTTTCAACTTTTGGAGTTGAATGCTCAAATTACCAGCAGTAGCACCTGTTTTTTCTTTTAAATAATTGAATTCAGCCTTTCCATTGGCTATGAGCAAACTCATAATCGCCAATCGGAGCTCTGTATTCAATAACGGATTAAGAGGTTTAAACATGGGCAGACTTTGTTTTTTTCCACAAGATGAAACCGGGAACGAGATATCCTAATACAATAGACGCGGCATAAATCAGTAAGGCTTCTTTTTGTGCGAACATAGAGGCGAATATCGCGCACGCCCAAAATAGAATCCATTATCATGGTTTTGCTTTTGAGATTCTGCAATGATCGAGTCGATGATATCGAAACTCTTTTTTGGATCTAATGGTGTATCGTTCATATTCTTTGGTTTTTATTGTAGATTATTTCTCAAATGTAAAGTAGTTTATAATATAAACCAAATGTTATTGAAAAAACCAAAAATGTAAAATTTTATGATGGACACCAATTAATTGTAAATCATGGACTTGGATTGTTCTGTTCGGTGGCTACTCGCTTTTATTTGCCTTACCAAAATAAATTATTATGAAAATGAAAAATGTAATTCTTCCCGCTTTTATAGCGGTGACTATCGCATCTTGTACTGAAGCTACGAATGCAGAGCAACAAGTGAAAGGTCTAGTCAACGATCAAGTAAACCAAACCATCAAAGATTTAGGATTGGTGTATGTCGAAGAGGGCGCACAACAAGTCGTCACCTATGATGAGGTAAATGCAGCGCAACAAGCATGGTGTGACGGTCTTGAAAAGATTGGTCAGCTCTACACTTCAGGTGGGGATTACAAAACGTACACCGAGCAATTCATCACCGAGACATACAATTATGATTTTGGAAAAGTATTTTTTAAACCCACATTAGCCTATGGTGATAATACTTTTAGAACTACAAAAGATGGTGCTCTCGCATATTTCATTGGAGGAAATCCTAATTTTCCTGAGGACAAGGGATTTGCTCTAAAGCCTTGGACAGAGGTGCGCTATGATAATCTTGGAACTAATAATGAGGGTATTCAAATCTACGGTTCCGTTGCCATCACCATGGGAAATGTTTGGGTAAAAGGGCCTGATGGAAAAGAGGTCATGGTGGATAAAACGTTTGTATTCAAAAAAGGAAAAGATGGTAAATTGCGTCTGATAGTTCACAAATCAGCACTGCCATTTTCACCAGGAGTATAATTACTATGAGGTCTCTTGTTGTCAGTCTCATCTTCATTTTGAGCTTCACATTTGTGGAAGCCCAAAACACCAGAATTCATGAATCAAACAGTATTGGTTGGTATAATTACTTTGGAACATGGTCGGTGTCA
>CANGVZ010000189.1 GCA_947457285.1 Flavobacteriales bacterium
AAACCTTGCATCAGTGAATACCAAAGGAGATGAAATGTTCCCATACATAGCTGCAGACGGTACATTATACTTCTCTTCTAATGGAAGAGGCGGCATGGGTGGTTTGGATATCTATAAGGCAGAGAAAACAGGTGATGCAGCTTTTGGTGCTCCAGTAGCTCTCGAGTATCCGATCAACTCTTCTTCTGATGACTTCGGCTTTATTTTGGAAGAAGGCAATACAGAATCTAAGTTCAGTGGATTTTTCACTTCCAGCCGCCCAGGTGGTAAAGGCTTGGATGATATCTACTACTTCAAGGAGCCTCCATTGGAGTTCTCTTTAGTAGCTACTGTATATGATGAGAAAACAGGCACTCCACTAGCAGATGCTGACGTAACTGTAAAAGGATCGAACGGTGATGATTATAAGATTAAAACCGATGGTAATGGTGGATTTACTTTGGATAAGACCAAGATTAAGCCCGAAGCTACCTATACTGTTTCTGTTCAAAAGCAAGATTACATCGGTACTGGAGATAGATTCTCTACCATGAAAATTGGAGTATCTACAAACTTCGCTCGTGAGTACTTCCTCAAGCCAGTTATCATCGGTGAAGAATACAAAATGCCAACCGTATTGTACCCATATAATCAAGCGGAACTTCTTGTAGATTCTGAAGTGAATTCTCAAGATTCGTTGAACTTCCTGTTGGACATTATGTTGGAAAACCCAAAGTACATTGTTCAATTAGAAGCACATACCGACTTCCGTGGGGATGCGAAATACAACGAAACCCTTTCTCAACGACGCGCTGAGACTTGTGTGAAGTACTTGATTAGCAAAGGAATTGAAGAAGGCCGCCTTAAGCCTGTAGGTAAAGGCGAAGCTGAACCTCGCAAGTTAACTAGTCCTGAGGGCGGTTTCCCTGCGGGTACTGTGTTGACCGAGGCTTATATCACAGCATTACCTGCCGATAAGCAAGAGGCTGCGCATTTGCTCAACCGTAGAACAGTGTTCAGAATTATTGATACGAACTACGTCCCTAAGAAATAAAGTTTTCACAGAAAACCATAACTTTGAGGCCTTCTCACACAGAGAAGGCCTCTTTGTTTATATCAACTCATGACAGACTCTTCCAGATATGCCTCGCGCGGTGTTTCTTCAGGTAAAGAAGAAGTACACGCAGCTATTAAGAATATCGATAAAGGATTATTCCCAAAGGCTTTTTGCAAAATAATTCCGGACCATCTCACAGGGGATGAAGAATACTGCGTAGTGATGCACGCTGACGGTGCTGGCACCAAATCTTCCCTCGCGTATATGTATTGGAAAGAAACAGGAGACCTCAGTGTGTGGAAAGGCATTGCACAAGATGCTTTGATCATGAATATCGATGATCTATTGTGCGTGGGAGCAACAGATAATATCCTGCTTTCATCCACTATTGGAAGAAATAAGAATTTGATTCCAGGTGAAGTTATCACTGCGATTATCGAAGGAACCGAACGTTTGCTCGGGAATTTGCGGGAACAAGGAGTGAATATTATCTCTACCGGAGGTGAGACCGCCGATGTTGGTGATTTAGTCAGAACTATTATCGTCGATTCTACGGTGGTATGCCGCATGAAGCGCAGTGATGTGATCGATAATGCAAATATTAAGGCAGGTAACGTAATCGTAGGACTTGCTTCTTATGGTCAAACAACCTATGAGGATGAGTACAATGGCGGAATGGGCAGCAATGGTCTTACCAGCGCCCGCCATGATGTGTTTTATCATACCCTGGCCGAGCAATTCCCAGAGAGTTACGACAATAGCATACCCGATAACTTGGTTTATTCCGGTTCTTATTGCCTTACCGACTACGTAGAAGGCGCGCCATTGGATGCTGGGAAATTGGTATTGTCACCCACAAGAACGTATGCTCCCGTAATTAAAAAAATACTCACCAGTCATCGCTCAAATATCAATGGTATGGTACATTGCAGCGGCGGCGGTCAAACTAAAGTATTGCATTTCGTGGATAATGTACATGTGATCAAGGACCAGCTTTTTGATACACCTCCATTGTTCCAGCTCATCCAACAAGAAAGCAATACCGATTGGAAAGAAATGTACAAGGTGTTCAATATGGGACATCGAATGGAGATATATACTGATGAAGCAACAGCAGCCGAGATCATTCGCATCGCTCAGGAATTCAATCTTCCTGCACAAATTATAGGTAGAGTAGAAGCTTCGGAGAAAAAGAAATTGACCATACGCTCTGCGCATGGAGTATTTGAATACGAATAAGTAAATAATATGACGGATTTATTAGGGAAATTAGCGGCCATCGAAGATCGCTACAATGAGGTTGGTAAGATGATTACCGATCCATCCGTAATCTCAGATATGAAACGCTATCCTGTATTGATGAAAGAATACAAGGATCTCGAAGAAATTGTAGAGGCATATAATGCCTATAAAAAGCTCATTAATGACATCAAGTCTGCAAAGGAATTACAGAGCACAACGGATGAGCCTGAAATGAAGGCACTCGCACAAGAGGAGCTTGACGAATTGCTTCCTCAAAGAGAAGTAATGGAGGAAAAGATTAAGTTTCTATTGGTGCCAAAAGATCCAGAAGATACCAAGAACTGTATTCTCGAAATCCGCGCTGGTACTGGCGGTGACGAAGCCTCTATTTTCGCTGGAGACCTCTACCGAATGTACACTCGGTATATTGCCAACAAGGGTTGGAAATACGAGGTACTCAGCGTAAGCGAGGGAACGATGGGAGGATATAAGGAAGTGTCAATTGAAGTAAGTGGTGCAGAGGTATATGGTACCTTGAAGTTTGAGTCGGGAGTTCACCGTGTGCAGCGTGTTCCCGAAACAGAAACTCAAGGTCGTGTGCACACTTCGGCTGCAACTGTTGCTGTGATGCCTGAAGCTGAAGAATTTGACGTTGTCATCAATCCTGCAGATTTGCAGCGTGACACCTATCGCGCCAGCGGTGCAGGTGGTCAGCACGTAAACAAAACGGAGTCAGCCGTTCGTTTGACTCACATTCCTACTGGAGTCATTGTGGCTTGCCAAGAAGGAAGATCGCAACACGAGAACTATGAAAAAGCTCTCACAATGTTGCGTACTAAGATTTTCGAAGCGGAAGTAAACAGAAGACAAGAGGAGCGCGCACGCATGCGTAAATCACTCGTGAGCACCGGCGATCGCAGCGCGAAGATTAGAACATATAACTTTCCACAAGGACGTGTGACTGATCACCGCATCAATCTTACACTATACAATCTCGATGCTGCCATGAATGGCGAAATCGATGAAGTAATCGAAGCACTCAAGCTCGCAGAGAACACGGAGAAACTGTTGGCCGCCGCAAACAACTAAATCATGAACTACAACCAACTTGTAAATATCATCAAGGAAAGGAAGTCTTTTCTATGTGTAGGTTTAGATACCGACCCGGCGAAGATTCCAGCAGGTATGTCGATCCTTGAATTTAATAAAGCCATCATTGACGCTACACGTCCATATTGTGTCGCATACAAGCCCAACATCGCTTTTTATGAATGTCTTGGTAAAGAAGGCTGGGATATTCTTGAAGAGACCGTAGAGTACATTGGCAAAGACCATTTTACCATTGCTGATGGAAAGCGTGGAGATATAGGAAATACAAGCAATTATTACGCAAAGACTTTTTTTGAAACATACGGCTTTGACTCAGTCACAGTCGCGCCTTACATGGGCAAGGATAGCGTAGAACCATTCTTACAACACCCTGGGAAGTGGGCGATTGTATTGGCATTAACATCCAATCCAGGTTCTATGGATTTTCAAATGGTACAGGCAGGTGAGGAGCGCGTTTTTGAAAAAGTATTGCGCACTGTTTCTTCATGGGGCAGTGTTGAGAATACGATGTTTGTGGTGGGCGCTACACGTGCTGAAATGCTCGCGGATATTCGCAAAATTATTCCTCAACATTTTCTACTTGTACCAGGAGTTGGAGCACAAGGTGGAAGTTTGGAAGAGGTGGTGAAATATGGCATGACCACTGATTGTGGCTTATTGGTGAACGCGTCGCGAAGCATTCTATATGCTTCTTCGGGCGCTGATTTCGCTATGGCTGCTGCCAATGAAGCCAAGACCATGCAACAACAAATGGCCATGTTTTTATAATTTACAGTAATGAATAATATTGTCGCTTTTCTCTTCGTCTTATTTGTTGCACTCAGCAGCAGAGGCCAGTCATTTCAAGAGAGCATGCAGACAATAATGTCAGATAATGACATTCTTGGCGTTTCTGTGGTGACGCTGTGTGGAGGTGAAGTTGATCAATCCTTTTATGGTGGTCTGGCTCGTGTTAACGGAAGTGTTGCCGTTAATTCTAACACGAAATATAGAATTGCATCTGTGTCAAAATTAGTCACAGCTATCGGACTAATGAAGCTTTACGATCAGGGGTTGTTTCAGTTGGATGATGATGTTTCTGATGCATTGGGCTTTTCATTTCGAAATCCCAATTTTCCGAATTTGCCTATCACATATCGCATGCTGTTATCGCATACATCAAGCCTCCAAGAAGGAGAATTGTACGGAGATTTTTTAAGCGCTACGTATTCCAATCAGGGCGTTGGTTATTCGCTCCAGGATTATACCCAAGTAGGTGGACAGTTTTATGATATCAGCTCATGGTCGGTAAATTCACCGGGAACATATTTTCAATATTCCAATGCGAATTATGGTGTAATTGGAACGCTAATTGAAAAACATAGCAATCAACGATTTGATGTTTACATGAGATCTGAAGTGCTTGAACCACTAAATATTACGGGTTCTTTTAACATCCATGACCTCGAAGATTTTGAGAATTTAGCTACTCTTTATCGTTTTCAAGGTGGTCAATGGGTGGCACAAGCTGATAATTTTCAGGGTATTGCTCCAAGTCCCGAAGATTTTTTAGGATATCAAATAGGAGATAATGGGTTTCTTTTTGCGCCTCAAGGAGGATTGCGTTGCAGCGCCGAAGAACTTTCATTTATCATGAAAATGCTTATGCAGCAAGGTGTTTTTAATGGACAGATTTTTTTACAACCTTCTACAGTAGAACAAATGAAGACTCCGGCTTGGACATACAACGGAAGTAACGGTGACAATTACTTCGGGCTCTTTCGAAGCTGGGGCTTAGGCATTCACATTATCACGAATACCGTTGAAAACGACGTCATTTACCCAGGTGTTTCAATGAAAGGGCACGCTGGAGAGGCATACGGACTGGTTTCGGATTTTTATTTCAATGAAGAGTCAGGTCATGGTATTATTATAATTATCAATGGTAGGCAAGGGGGGTATGTTCTTGGAGATTTTTCTTCTTTTTACAAGGTGGAGGAGGAGATATTTCAAGCCGCGAAAGAGTT
>CANGVZ010000190.1 GCA_947457285.1 Flavobacteriales bacterium
CAGTCACCGGTGTTTTGCTGGTTGAATTGAAAGGCCAGGTTCGCAGATGGGAATCTTATGAGGTGCAGTTTATAAAAAACATAAGTGATGTCCTTTCTTATTGCAGATCCATTAATGAGAAATCTATATTTGAAAAAGAACTCATTTACCTCAATACCCACCTGAGTCAATTGGTTCAAAGCCGCACTGAAGAGCTCTATAAGAAACAAGAACTTTTAGAGTCAAAAAATGCGGAAGTGATTAGTAGCTTACGTTATGCGAAACATATTCAATCTGCGATTCTCCCACATAGGGACTATTTTGATCATCTTTTTCCTCAGTCCTTTGTAATGTATCAGCCTAAGGATATTGTGGCTGGTGACTTTTACTGGGCCGATTCTTCCTCTGTTCAGACAAGATTTGGAGAGAAAGAAATATCTATGGTTGCAGCGTGCGATTGCACGGGGCACGGTGTACCTGGAGCGATGATGAGTATGCTTGCTAGTAGCGCATTGTCAAGAGCTGTTCACCAGTATGCTCTGTCTGAACCAGGAGATATTCTTTATCGAGTCAATCAAATTCTCAAAGAAAACATGACGAAGAGTAAGAATGAGATATTTGATGGCATGGATGCAGCTCTTTGTGTTTTGGAGTATACCAATTTTTCGAAGTCAGAGGCTTTGTTGAGATTCAGTGGTGCCAACTCCCCTATTTGGATATTTAAGCAAACCGAAAGCATGGGCTATGACTTGATGAGGGTCAAGGGAGATAAACAATCCATCGGACTGGGCCAATCGGAATTTACATTCACCACACATGAGATTCCGCTTAAGCGAGGAGACATGGTTTATATGTTCAGTGATGGCTTCGCAGATCAATTTGGTGGTGATTTGGGTAAAAAAATGAAGTACAAGAAAATGCGCGATATGCTACTTGAAGTGATGAATCTACCCATGACCATTCAAAAACGATGCATCGAAGCAAGTTTCAAGAATTGGAGAGGTTCTAATGACCAAGTAGATGATGTTTTGTTAATTGGTTTTAAGGTTTGATTTGGTAGTGTACAAAATACACTTATGTTTGTGGTATATCAAACAAAACCATGAGAACGATTTTTTCTATCCTATTAGGTTCGGTTTTGGCTGCAAGTTGCCAAACTGGAGCGCCCGATAGCACTGCGAAAGCTTCAATCACAGGCAGTGCTGAGTCAAAAGTTTTAATCCATCCTGAATGGAGTAAGAATGCCAATATCTATGAGGTAAATGTTCGTCAACATACTCCGGAAGGGACGTTTGCGGCGCTTACTGCCGACCTCAACCGCTTAGATAGTATGGGCGTTGATATCCTATGGCTCATGCCCATTCACCCGATTGGAAAAGAAAATAGAAAAGGTAGTTTGGGTAGCTACTACAGTGTTAAAGATTATAAGGCCGTTAATCCTGAATATGGAACAATAGACGATTTTAAGGCATTTGTTAGAGCAGCTCATTCAAAGGGTATGAAAGTTATTTTGGACTGGGTAGCCAATCACACAGCGTTTGATGCCGTATGGGTTTCTGAACACAAGGATTGGTACACGTTGGATAGCACCGGTCGCCCTGTGCCTCCCGTGGCCGACTGGAGTGATGTTGCAGACCTTAATTATGATAACAAAGAAATGCGCGCTGCGATGATCGATGCCATGAAATACTGGATTAAGGAATGCGACATCGATGGCTACCGCTGCGATGTAGCGATGATGGTACCAACAGACTTCTGGAACGATGTGCGAGCTTCATTAGACAGTATTAAGCCTGTATTTATGCTTGCCGAAGCAGAGATGAAGGAGCACCACCTCAAGGCTTTTGATATGAGCTACACGTGGGAATTCCTTCATATTATGAATGAAATCGCAAGCGGAAAGAAAAACCTTTCTGCTATAGAAACTTATCTAGCTCAACAAGACACTGCTTTTCCAAAAAATGCTTATCGCATGTATTTCACCACCAATCATGATGAAAACACATGGAATGGTACAGGAAATGAACGCTACGGAAAAGCCCGACAAGTTTATGATGTGCTCGCGCTTACCATTGGAGGAATGCCTCTTATCTACTCTGGTCAGGAAGGTGGCGAACAATACCCGGATGGGAAGGCACACCGATACCGCTTCTTTGATAAGGACACCATCCGATGGAATGGATACAAGTTTCAAGACTTCTACACCCGAATCCTAGCTGCTCACAAAAAGAACCCTGCACTTTGGAATGGTGAATATGGAGGAAAGGCAAAACGAATCAAAACTTCTAATGATGATATCATTTACGCGTTCACCAGAAAAGTAGACAAAAACGAGGTTATTGTTTTGCTCAACTTCAGCGATAAACCACAGAAAATTGACTTTATAGATACTTTGCCAGAAGGTAATTTCATGTCAATTTTCAATAATGAAACCTTGAGCATTTACTCCAAAGGAAATGTGAAGCTTCAGGGTTATGGTTATCAAGTTTTCGTCAAATAAGACATTCCATGAATCAAATTATTTCAGATAACTCCATTCAAGCGATGATGAGTTATCTCGAAAATAAACTTCAATCAATCTATGATGCCAGAGAGAGCCGAAACATTGCGTTTCGGCTCTTTGAGCATTATTTATCCCTGCCTAAGGCAGAAGTAATTTTGAGAAAATCTGAAAGAATTTCGGAATCTCAAATGCTTCAATTGCATTTCGCTTTAAAGCGTTTGCTCCAACACGAACCACTTCAGTATATTCTAGGTTACGAATACTTTAGGTCTTTAAAATTTAAAGTAGATTCGAATGTGCTCATTCCTCGCCCAGAAACAGAAGAACTCGTGCAATGCATATTGAATGAATTTCCGAACAATGTCCCTATAAA
Source organism: Flavobacteriales bacterium (assembly GCA_947457285.1). GTDB lineage: Bacteria > Bacteroidota > Bacteroidia > Flavobacteriales_D > Sanyastnellaceae > JAIXWP01. The sequence continues at coordinate 2,856 of CANGVZ010000190.1, forward strand.
ACTATTGGATATTGGTACAGGAAGCGGCTGCATACCTATCAGCATAAAAAAAGAGCGTCCCACTTGGAAAGTCAGTGCTATTGATGTTTCAGAGGGTGCACTGGCCATAGCTGAATTTAACTCTGCTGAAAATCATTGTGAAGTTACCTTTATCAAACAAGACATTCTCAACAACGATTACCAGTTGCCTGAATTAGATGTTATCGTGAGCAATCCGCCATATATCCCATTCGCGGATAAAGAAAAAATGCGGAAAAATGTAATGGATTACGAGCCACATATAGCACTTTTCGTTGATGACAGTGAGCCCCTACTTTTTTATAAAAAAATAATTTCTAAAGCTCAAAAGCTTGTGTTCAAGCCAACGATATATTTTGAAATTCATGAAGATTTGAAGTCTCAATTATCAGAATTACTTGACGCTTCTGGTATTGATAATTACTCTTTTATAAAAGATTTACAAGAAAAAAATAGAATTCTCAGAATTAAACTATAACACATGAAGTACTTAACAGCCTTCCTTCCTGCACTGGCATTCATGTTATTTGCATGCAACACATCAAAACCTGATCAAGTTGAAAGCAAAGACTATATCGGAAAACTTGCAAGCCCGGTAAAACTTGGACCAGACACCACTTATGTGAGATTATTAGATTATTTTGAAAGTGTTGATTCCATCAAAAGTGCCACTTTGAATTCGGTTAATCTCAATATTCGCAAAGACGGGTTTGCTATCGTTCCTCCTGGTGCCCTTCAAGCGCCTATTGGCAATCTAAAGGTGAACTACCGTGGCAGTGAGCATGACATTGTTGTCTTTAACACAGAAAAAATTAAATATACTTTCACATATAAACCAACGGCTTCTTATAAAGAAGTGGCCATGGCAGGAAGTATGAATGGTTGGAATAGCAAGGCAACCCCGCTGCAACTTGTAGATGGTACCTGGACAACTACCCTGTTTCTAAATCCTTCTGTTTATGAATACAGACTTTGGAAAGATGGTAAGGAGTCGATGGACGAGACAAATACAAATCAAAAAAGCAATGGTATGGGTGCATTCAACAATACGTTCGTCGTTGGAAATCCCGATGCCATAGCTGCGCGTTTGTACTTTGAAGACTCTAAAGACGGCTCAATCACTATTGGGGCTGTAGGAGACGTCTCAGAAGCCGTGGCCTATCTGGGCAATAAAAAGATTGCGACAGAGATTAAAGATGGAAAAGTGTATATTCAGATTCCAGGCAAAACTGCGGACCGAGCATTCATTCGGGTATACGGAACTACCGGTAATCTAAGAACAAATGATGTGCTCATTCCTTTGAGCAATGGTAAAGTAGTTGAGTCAACGTCCGAACTCAATCGAAAGGATCTACATACGAACATTATGTATTTTATGATGGTAGATCGTTTCTTTGATGGAAATAGCTCCAATAACAGACCTACCAATGATCCCGCTATTCTTCCTAAAGCAAACAACCTAGGCGGCGACATCAAAGGAATTACAGAAAAGATCAAGTCAGGTTATTTCAAGGAAATGGGCATGAATACCATTTGGATTTCGCCTATAAGCCGCAATGCTGAAGGTGCTTGGGGGCTTTGGAATAAAGGAGCGACTTCCAAATTCTCAGCTTATCATGGATATTGGCCAACGGCCCTAACAAAAATTGACGATCGATTCGGGACTGAAGAAGAGTTCAAAGAACTCCTTGAAGTCGCGCATCAAAACAATATGAATGTCGTGCTTGACTATGTAGCTCACCATGTTCATACAGATCACCCATTGTATAAGCAACATCCGGAGTGGTCCACTCCACTCTATCTACCAGATGGCAGAATGAATACAGAACTTTGGGATGAGCAACGACTTACAACTTGGTTTGATACATTCCTACCCACATGGGACTTTTCGAAACCTGAAGTGGTAGAAGCTTTGACGGATACCGCTTTGTTTTGGGTGGATAATTACGACTTGGATGGCTTCAGACACGATGCTACCAAGCATATTCCAGAAGCTTTTTGGCAGTCGCTCACTGCAAAAATTAAGAAGCGCGAAAACAAGTCTCTTTTCCAAATTGGTGAAACTTATGGAAATCCTGAGTTGATCAGTTCCTACATCACTTCTGGCCAATTAGATGCACAATTTGATTTTAATCTATATGATGCTATGGTGGACGCTTTCGCAAAGGATGAGACGGGCTTTGAGAATTTACAAAGAACCCTGAATCAGAGTTTATATGTATATGGCAGCCACCATTTGATGGGAAATATTACCGGTAATCAAGATAGAGCGCGCTTTATTTCATACGCTGATGGCAGTGTTCAATTTAGCGATGATCCAAAGCTGGTTGGTTGGACGAAGAATATTCAAAACAATGGAAAGGAAGGTTTCAAAAAATTGGCTATGCTCAATGCCTTCTTGATGACCACCCCAGGAATACCTTGTGTTTATTATGGTGATGAAATCGGTCTTCCAGGAGCAAATGATCCTGACAATCGTAGGATGATGGTGTTTGAAA
>CANGVZ010000191.1 GCA_947457285.1 Flavobacteriales bacterium
ACTGGCTGCTATACTGAATAGCCTGCAAATGGGCTTCCGCACCTTGGCACTACAAAAACGCAGCAGCGAAGTGTGGACGATCCTAGGTCAGGTGAAATCAGAGTTTGAAAAGTTTGGTGGTCTATTAGACAAAGCCAAAAAGAATATCGAAGCTGCAGGCAACAATATCGACGACCTCATCGGCACCCGCACCAACGCCATCGAACGCAGACTCCGTGGAATAGAGGCGGGGGAGTAGGGGGACGGAGCGACGTAGGGACTGAGCGACTAGCGACGAAGCGACGAAGCGACGGAGGTACGTAGGGACGGGCGACTTGGTTTCTTTTGAAATAAAAAAGCCCCGACATTGTCGGGACTTTTTTAAATTCCAAATTCCAAATTCCAAATTGCGAATTGCGAATTCCAATTTCCTCCCGATAGCTATCGGGACTCCAAATTCCAAATTCTAGTTCTTCACCATTCTCACAGTGTGGTTGCCTTTTGAGTTTTGGAGGGTGAGGAAGTAAACGCCAGCGGTGATCGATGGGGTGTCGAGTACAAATTGGTTCGACTCCATGATAGTGTTGACGATGATTCTTCCATACATGTCATGAATCATTACTGTTGAAGTTTCTTCTTCAGTTGCATCAATTTCAATGATGATTTGATTTTCGAATGGATTAGGGAATACTTCCACATTGCTCAATTCATTTTCGAATGGAACAAATGCAGAACGTGCTTCACCAACTGCTGGTGCTATGATAGAAATATTAGTGAGCGTTCTGGCAGTTGATACACCGCAACCATTTTGCGCAACAACACTTATTGTATTTCCGCTACTAAGTGTGCTGCTTGCATTGATTGCAATTTGATTGCTACGCTGACCGGAAACGATTGTACCCAATGACGAAGGAACAGTCCAATTGTATTCTACACCAAATCCGTTGTTTACATCGTACGATACCGCTGTCTGTCCAGCTTCAACCGCAACAGGACCAGAGATTAATGACGGTCTTGCTGGATTGTTTCGAGTGAAGGAACGCGTTCTTGTGCTGCTGCTTCCGCATGAGTTGCTTGCAACTACACTTACGTTACCGCTTACAAAGGCAGGCGTAACGAGGAATGTTGCATCAGGACCATTGGTGCTGATGAGGACCATTCCAGTAGGTGCTGTCCACAAATATTCTGCGGCGCGGGCTGAGCTGAGAGCACTAAGAGTTACCACTTCGCCCGGACATACTTTGTTGAATCCAATGATAGTACCTGGACGAACAGGAGCTTGATAGTTGATGCTCATCTTTTCACACTTGCTAATTACTCCACATGGTGTTGTAACATCAACACAAACATTTCCATTTACACCTACGGTGATGGCTTGTTGTGACCAAGAGATAGTGATGCTTGATGTTCCTTGTTCTGACGTGATTACTGCGCCTGTTGGTACTGACCATACATAGTTAGTGGCACCTTCTACAGCATCAATGCTCAAAGTAGTAGAACCTGACTGACGAGGACTGCAAAGCACTGTTGTTCCTTCGATATCGCTGATGACAGGAAGGAATACACAGTCACTGCGCAGGCTCAGGTCTTGCAAACGTGTGTCTTGTGAAGCAGGAGTTTCAGCGATATTGTATGGTGTGTTACCATAGAAAAGAGCCATATATTCTGCAAAAGCATCTTGTTCAGATCCAGGTAGAGTGAACGTTGCAACACCAGGATTAGTCAACACCGTTTCAATATCAAGTCTGTTTGTTGCGAGTGTGTTGAATGGATAGCCGTCACCACCGCCTGCAAGGAAGTTGAGCGTCACAATGCGGAATGTACGTGAAGGATTGCCATATACAGCACCATTGACGATAAGTGAGTCTATAGTTTCATTATTTTCATTTACAACAGCAACGTTGCGAATGCGGCTTCCCGCGGGTTGCGTGAGATCGTAGCTAATTCTCAATCCAGATACTTGAGGGAAGCGACCTTGCGTTTGACCAGGACCAGAAGCTGCAACTGCATGTTCGAGAATGGCCTTCATGTTTGTAGCGGTGAGCGTAAGCAATGAAAGGCGGTTGTTGAAACGAAGAGCGTTTTCAATATCAAGCTGTGAAATTTCACCTTCTTCTTTACCAGCAGCAGCATTCGCAGCAGGAGGCAAGAATTCTACTTGATCACCAACGGCATTTACAACCCCCATTGCCGAGCGAATTCCTCCGCCATTTTTCAATGAAATCATCACACTGCTATCGACTTGCTTTGCTTGCCACAGGTTAGCATCAGCAGTTATATTACCAAGATTGGTTTCTTCGGTTCTTACGAAGTTGCGCAAGCCTTGCAGATATACATCTGTTTTACCAAAAGTGCGAGACTCTTTGGTTTGAATGGCAGCGCCGATAGCATCGGTAAGAGATTTTACTCGGCTCGCTTTGATACTCATTGTGAACGCATCATTTACTGATGGATAAAATTCTTCTACACCAGCTTCATCCGCGGCGAAAACTCCAGAGATATTTTCGTTGATTGAAGATGGGACGATTAAACCTTCTGGAGTGAAGTCCACTACGAGACGTCCAACATATTTATACTCGCCATCTGTATTCACGATTACCAATGGATTACCGTCAGCATCACTGGTTAAAAATGGATAAGTCTCCGCAGCTACATCACCTTCTCTAAGACGGTCTTGGGCATCCGCCATAAGTGTATTGCTTCCACCACCAATGATGATATCCACATTGCGAAGAAGAGGAGCCAATTGCTTTTCTAAAGAAAGTTGCTGGAGGTGTGCAAGAAGGATTACTTTATTCACTCCTTCTTGAGCGATCAATGCATCAATTACAGGTTGAACAATGGTAGCGAGTAGTGCCATATCATTTGTTCCTGCACCTGGATTTTTAACGCTTGTGGCACCAGGAGAGCTGATAGCAGCGAGAATTGGTGTGGTAACTCCGACGATTCCGATTTTTTCTCCATTCTTTATTATAAAAGTAGAAGTAGCCAATTTTCTAACTGCAGCAATTTGTGCAGCAGTTTGCGAAGGATTGCTTCGGAAGTTGGTATTCTCTACAATAGCGGGTTGAAAAATAGGAGAGAGGTTTGCATCACCTGAAAAGTCGAGGTTGCTGCTCAAATAGGGGAACTGCGCTCCAAACCAGCGAATATTGCTACCGCTTGCTTGACCACCTATGATGTTACGAATCTCATTTGTTCCTAAGTCGAATTCATGATTACCGAGCACGGCTGCTTCAATTCCAATAAAATTCATGATGGAAATATCAGGACGGCCAATACCCGCGCGTAAGTCGTTGTTGGCAAAATTGCTACCGTAATAACTTATATAAGCATTTCGAAGCGGTGTTTGCAAAGAAGGATCCTCACCTGATGCCAAGAATGGACTTGGAATATAGTTGTCACCTGATGACAAGATCAAAGTATTAGAGTAGGTATCATCGAGGGCATCGACGATGGCTGCAAAGCGAGGTGCATCATTTACTGCTTTCAAGCCTGCTTCAAAATCTGAAGCATGCAAAATTTGAAAGGTTGTGTTTTGCCCAAATGCTGCCAAGCTGCATGCAGCGAGCATGGTAGCAGCAAGTCCTTTCAGACTTCTGTTTAAAATAGGTGTTCTCATGGTTATTAATATAGTTTGGCGTGAAAGTATTCTCACACGCCCTCAACCATGATGAAAGCAGCCTTAGCAAATCTTTAAGTAAAGGACTGATTATTTAGGTAAATGAAAACAGATTGTTTAGTCAACGTTAATTTCAAGATTTACGCTTGATTGCAATGAAGAACTCAGCGTCAAGGTTTTTCTAATGCTTCCCGATACAAGTTTGCAGGCCATAGTATTTGGTGAAACATCGCCTTCATTATGAGCAATGATGACTATACGATTCATGCCACTGTTTAGTCTTAGTTTAAGTTGGATGGGCTCCTTTGAAAGAAGATGTTCGATGAGCACATATTCACCATTCACCATTACTGAGATGATATCACCATCTATTTCGCCGTTGTCAAACAGTTGGATTTTCAGATTTTTTGATTTGGTTGAAAATGTTTCTACTGTTTTGTTTTCCCTTTTAATAAACTCATCGTGTTCACTGGGACGATTGAGTATTGGGTGTTTAGGTTCGAGATGTCCGAATAAAGTGTAGTGAAATCTAATTTTAAATCCAAGGTAATCACCAATAGCAGAGGCGGTCATGGTGCCACTGGGATCTGTGAGTTGGATGGTCACAATTTTCGAGCGTTCAAATTGATATTGATATGTAGCCAGCAAGCTCGCGTAAAATCTTTTGCCAGCATTGAATGCAAGGCCTATCTCTGGGGCGATAAATGGTCTTACAGATGCATTTGAAAAAGTTTCGGCGTTGAATGTTGGTTCGATTGCGGACACGCGATCTTGTGCTTGAAAGATATACCCGGCATCCAGACCGAAAAGCAAGTAATTTCGTTTTTTTATCAAGTGTCTGTAGTAAATATTTCCATGAAGTGCAAAACCAATTTTGGAAATTGAGTACTCACCATTGTTTTTATTGAATTGATAGGTATTTGCCGACGCAGCGCCCATGAAATTCAATCCAATTTTCTTTTTGTATAAAATACCAATACCGGTATTCAGGACCACCGCATTGCTCAAACCTTGCAACCATACGTTACTTGTATCAACATCTTTTTGAGCGTAACTCAATCCAAGTTGCACGGAGATAGGAACGGTAAGCTCAATGTTTCTCTGGGTATGGGCATTTTGATATTGTAAAATATACAATAAGGTCAGAGCGATGATATATGGATTCATGATACGAATGTGCGAAAAATTCGAGTTTCTTGTTTTTTGAATTGTTTTCATTACATTTGATAAACGATATTAATCTTAATGAAATTACTTTTTGCTGTTTTAACCTTAGCAATGATAACTTCTTGTACAATAGAAAAACGGTTGTATAGAAAGGGTTATCACATCGAATCACGTTTGTTTACTCAGGAGACTTCAAAGAATTCTTTGGAAAAGATGAGTGACGACAAATCGATAGCTGAAGCAACGACTATTGCTGATTCAAAAGACGAAGTACCACTTAACGAGGTTGTGCAATTGATCGAAAGTGCAGTGGATTCTATTGTTTGTGACACGTTGATGTTAAAGGATGGAACCAAGCTGATTGTCAAGGTAGAGTCCATTTCTGACAGCGAGGTACGTTATAAAAAGTGTTCTAATATCAACGGTCCTGTTTATATCGAAAGTTCCAAAAAGGTGGATTTTATAGCTTACTCGAACGGATCAAGAGATAATATCGGTTCCAAGTTGAGTTCTGATGATTTTGATTCTGCGATTGTTCCAGCGACATCCGCCACCACAACCAGTGATGAGGCAGCGAAGAAG
>CANGVZ010000192.1 GCA_947457285.1 Flavobacteriales bacterium
AATTCTCGCCCTACTTCCAAGACATCCAGCGTCAAATAGCTATGAATCCTGGTAAAACCGTGTCGCTTCACGTAGTGCGTAATGACAGCACCATGCGCATTCCAGTGGCTGTGAGCGCAAAAAGAACCATTGGTTTTCAACCTCAATCCATCGCTAATTTCTTAGATGTCGATACCCTGCAATACTCTTGGTCAGAAGCTATCCCTGGCGGCTTCAAAGAGGCGTGGGGAACTGTAACTGACTACAGCAGTCAGTTGAAGTTCTTATTCTCTGCTTCTGGAGCCAAACAAATCGGTGGATTTGCCACATTCGCAAAACTATTCCCGAGCGAATGGGACTGGTGGGCCTTCTGGTCGCGCACTGCATTGATTTCGCTTATCCTCGCATTCATGAACATCCTCCCAATCCCTGCTCTCGACGGCGGACACGTTGTGTTTTTGATTTGGGAAATGATTACCGGAAAAGCAGCCAATCAAAAAGTGATTGAATATTCGCAAATGGTCGGAATGGTATTATTATTGGGTTTGATGTTGTACGGAAATGGAATGGATATTTTCCGGGCAATAACTGGCCAATAACAACCCCTGTGCGCCTATGACGCGTCTCTCTTGTGCTTTCGCTATTATTCTATCCACACTTGCTTGGTGTGCGAAGGCCCAAGATTCGTTGTTTTACTCCAGCAACTTTCGTTTTTCGAAAAACATGGCGGTGGCCAGCTGCGTGCAGCCCAACGCAAATGGATTCTTACTCATTGAGACCACTCAAGAAAAAAACCCTAAAGTTCATGTCGTTGCATACGACAAAAAAGGTGGCCTTCTCAATGAATTCAATCATACACTCACAAGCGACAACGATTACGACATTGCTGTAGATCGCATTGTTCCCTATGATTCCATCGCTTACATTTTCTTGAGCGGATATGATAAGAAAGAAAAAATGCAACGTGCTTTTGTGGCCATACTTCGCGACAACGGCCGAATCATTGACAGCCCAAAACTCATCTTTTCGTCACCCAATGATTTTTCAGGAAGTTTGCAATTAAGCTTTTCTCCTGATAAGAAAAACATCGCCCTTTTCTTCGAAACCGGCACATTTCGAAAAGCAGAAGTACCTGTTCACTTCAAAATTCTCGACACCCAATTCAATACCATCCGCGACAAAGAACTGTTCCTTCCCTACGGGGCAGAAGTAGTTCAAGTGCAGCAATGTCTTGTAGATGATTCAGCCAATGTTTTTTTAGTGAGTGGAAAAAACCCCATCAAAAACAACGTGCGTGTGATGCGCTCTCAGGGTGGCAGGTATCTCGTCTTTTATTATAATTTTAAAGAAAACAAACTCAAAGAATACGATATAAGCCTAAAAGAAAAACAAGTGGTAGCTGCGCAAGGTGCGATCAACTCCAATAATGAAATGATTGTCGCCGGCTACTATTCCAATGATTTCAGTTTTGCTGTAGCTGGCACGTTTGTATTTAAAATTATTACTGGTGGCGGCGCTCTCAAAAGCGCTTCCTATATGGCTTTCCCTAAAGATTTTCTCTCCCAGGTTATCGGTAATAGAGAAATTGAAAAGTATCCGGAACTATCCGATTATTTCTTAGATCACATGATTCTACAACCCAATGGAAGTATTTTACTCATTGGTGAACAGTATTCCATTTCGGAGCGCGTGAATATGGACCCCGTGACTGGCAGAACGATTGTAGAAAATCTTCATCACTATGATGACATCATCATTAATAGCCTCGAAGAAACTGGCAAAATCAATTGGTCAGGGTTTATTCCAAAGGCTCAACATACCTCGCTTGAAAGAGACAAGTGTGGGTACAATTTCTTTCTTTTTAATGATAAGATAAACTTTTATTTCAACGACCATCCTGACAATTTCAAGGTGCTTCAACAAAATCCACGCGCCAGAATTGATAGCTGGAATGGTTCTAAATCTGCGGTTATCACAGAAGTTAGTTTTGATTTTAGCGGTAAATCTTCCAGGAAAAATCTAATTAGCCATAAGGCAGCTGGAGGTGTTTTACTTCCTGGACTCAGCAACGAGCAAAGTCGAGGCAATATCATTCTCGGGCTTTCGCAAAATAAAGATTACAAATTCTGCATATTGAGATAAACTTTCTCTGTTACTTTCGCAGTGATGGAAATAGTTCTTGTATCTCTCGTTGCCTTGATTGCAGCGGTACTCACGTTCTTTACAGGTTTCGGACTGGGAACCTTGCTCGCACCTGCATTCATGGTATTTTTCCCTGTGGACGTGGCAATTGGACTTACCGCTGTGGTGCATCTTCTCAACAACCTCTTCAAACTCTTTCTGGTTGGCAAAAACGCGGACAAATCTGTACTTCTGAAATTCGGTATACCCGCTATCATCTTCTCATTTACGGGTGCATATCTTCTCACTTTAATTCCGGATAGCGAACCTGTTTTAGTACACCATTGGTATGGAGGCTACTACCCTGTTTATCCTATTAAACTCATTATCGCTATTCTTCTTTTACTTTTTTCTGTAATGGACATCGCACCAGCGATGAAAAAAGTGAATATCTCAAATAAACTCATCCCGATTGGCGGAGCCTTGAGTGGATTCTTTGGTGGTCTCTCTGGGCATCAAGGAGCATTGCGCAGCGCTTTCCTAATCAAAAGCGGACTCACCAAAGAAGCATTCATTGGGACAACCGTTATTCTAAGCTGTTTTGTCGATGTCACTCGACTGATCGTTTATGGAACTAAACTCTCTTCCGAAATTTTGGGCGAGAATATTCTTTGGATAATCAGCGCTACGCTCTCAGCCTTTCTTGGAGCCTACATTGGAAATAAAATCTTCAAAAAAGCCCCTATAAAATTTATCGAAAACATCGTGGCTACTGCACTCATTTGCTACGCAATTGCAATGCTCCTTGGTATTGCATAGTTGATTCGTTACATTTGTGGGGCCATGAAGTACACTATTTATACGCTACTGCTCGTCGCTCTCTCCTTCTTTTCAAACCAAACCGCGGTCTCGCAAAGCATCTATTGGAAGCAGCGTAATGTGCCCAAAATGCCAGCACTTCAAAGCTACGCGTGGGGAAATATCAATGATGAATACGTCTTCATTGGTGGTCGACGCGACGGTCTGCACCCAAAGCAACCTTGGGTATCCTTTCACCAAGATTTTCGCAATGATTCCATTTATGTAGTCAATACTTCTACCAATACCGTAACCGCTGCTGGACTCCAATATCTGCCGGTAGAATTAAAGGAACAGTTATGCAGTTCCAACATGCAGTTTACTCAAGCTGGTGATGATCTCACTATCGTGGGCGGATATGGTTATTCAGCCGCTATCGATGACAAAAAAACATTTGACGCACTCATCGTTATCAATCTACGCAAGCTCATTGCGCAGGTGAAGAGCAATAGCGTTGAGCCCGGTGCATTCTTCTACTATCAAAATGATCAATTTGCGGTGTGCGGAGGTCAACTGGAGAAACTCAATGATTGGTATTACTTAATAGGTGGTCATCGCTTTGATGGAAGCTACAATCCAAAAGGCAATCCAACATTTGTGCAGACTTATACCGCTGCAATCCGTAAGTTCCGCATTTTTAATTCTCCAAAAAAACAAAAGCCTGAGATTGTTTTTGCCCCTGATGTAAAGGACGAACGCATGTTCAGAAGACGTGATTACAACCTCGCGCCTACGCGTTACAAAAATGGAAAAGACGGGCTCATGATTTTTTCTGGAGTCTTTCAACCCACCACAGACATGCCCTTTAGAAGTGTGGTTGAGCTCAATGGTGACCAATATTTGTTACGCAACAACTTTTATCAATACTTCAATCATTACCATAGCGCGCACCTCGACTTTTACGATAGCGCCACGGATATTATGCACCACTACTTCATCGGGGGATTATCAGAATATTATATTGAAAAAAATCAACTCAAACAAGACTCCAATGTACCCTTTACAAAACTCGTTTCGCATATCACGCGAAACGAACTTGGAGAATTGCGCGAGTACTACTTGAAAGAAGAACTTCCCCTATTCATGGGAGCAGGCAGTCATTTTATTCCGTCTGTCAATGTAAAGCAATTTGCTAATGGTGTGATTGATCTCAGCGCCACCTTGGGAACTGCTGATAGTGTATTACTCGGCTTTGTAGTCGGTGGTATCACCGCAGACGAAAGAAATGTTTTCTGGAGCAGTGTGGAAGGTGAAAAGAGTAAAGCCTTAAATCAGTGGATCGAAATCTATTATTCAAAGAGTGATAAGTCTGAAATTCTTCATTCTCTGTCTTCAGGCGTTACCGGATTGGAATGCTACACCAATAATGACATGAACGAGTTCAATGTAGAGTTCACCCTGGACAAAAAAGCAGACATCGTTCTACAACTGCTTTCAATTAATGAAAAGGGAGAAAAAAACATAATCGGATTAAGCGAACTTCCTGCTCTTGAGCCCGGATTTCAAGAATTTCTATTTGAATTCGAAAACAAATTGCCAGCGGGTGAATATGAGTTCATTTATACACGCGACGGCATCGATACACGAATCGCAGTTTTCATTGGATAGCCTCACTTTGCTCTCGCCACGGCGATTGCCGCATCGAGCGCTTGTTTTCTTTCATTCGCATAGTCAATGTCGAAGGCCATGGCTTGCGCTGTGCTATCGTAATACAGTCTTGCCACTGGTATTTCGGTAATGGATTCATCAAAATTTTCAGGTTGTTTTACCATTGCTGCCGTCATATCCAGCAAGAAGCCGCCATCCCACATTTCAGCTGGAATATCAGAGGTAGTGATTTCGATTCTTTTAGTGATAAAGCCCTTGTTGGCGAAGATGAGTTGCGTATCGTACCCAGCGCAAATGATGATGGGTATATCTCGATAATCGTAAAATTTCAACTTGTAATAATCATAACCTGACTTATTCTTAATACCGACCAAAACTTTCTCGTTGTGACTCACTTCTTTATCCAGTGAATCATATTTCATCGCCACCGTAATGGCAAGATTGTTCACGGTCGTGTCTTGAGCGCACTGGTCGTAGTTACCCTTTGTTTTCGGCAAATCGATAGATACGGTCGCGCATGCGGCGAGCGCTAGTAGCAGTAATAGATAAGGTCTCATTGCATTACGAAGATACAAAATTTTAAACGTTTGACCTATTTGCAGAATTAAGAATGTGTTGTATATTCGCGCCCCAATCCAAATATGCCTTGGTGGCGGAATTGGTAGACGCGCACGACTCAAAATCGTGTGTCCTAGTGGCATGTGGGTTCGATTCCCACCCGAGGTACTCAAATGAAAAAGCTGCTTCTTTTTGAAGCGGCTTTTTTATTAGTGACTAG
>CANGVZ010000193.1 GCA_947457285.1 Flavobacteriales bacterium
AAAAAAATCATGCTCCGTATTCTCGCAACGTTCGCTACACTCTTATTTTCAATACTCTCGTTCGGCCAAACCAATTACTACGTTTCTGTTTTTGGCAATAATGAAAACAATGGATCCTCAGCCTCACCTTTCAGGAGCATTCAATACGCTATAGAAAACTCAAATCCAGGAGATACAATTATCGTGTACGGCGGTTCTTACAACGAATACCTCAACATCACACACAACGATCTGACTATCCGAAAAGAGTGGCCACAGGACCAAGTCTCGGTGCAACAACCTTTAGACAATCCTGGCGCTGAACCAATTCTTCTCAAGATTGACTCAAAAAGTAACATTAGAATTCTCGGTATTGCCTTTCTAAACCTCACTGCGAATGATGGCATTGGAATTTTGGTCAAAGGAAATTCCGACAATATCACCATTGCAGATGCAGAAATCAGCGAAATCAACTTTACAAGCACCTTAAATCCCACTGTCAATGAAACGACCAATGCTCAACCCATTATTGTACTTGGTAACAGCATTGATCCAATAGAAAACATTACCATTCGTAATTGCTTTATCCATGATTGTACTATTGGTTATAGTGAGGGGCTCGCTATAAATGGAAACGTAACTAATTTCATTATTGAAAATAATACCATTGAAGATCTTACCAATATCGCCATAGATGCTATTGGCCACGAAGGAACCTGCCCTGACCCAAATCTTGATCAGGCGAGAAATGGAATTATTAGAAGCAATAGCATCTCTTCATGTCTTTCACAAGACGCTACTAGTGCGGCTATATACGTCGATGGCGGAAGAGACATTGTCATCGAACGCAACTATACCAACCACAATGGTTATGGAATCGAAGTTGGTTGCGAACATGTGGGAAAAAGTGCCGAAAATATTATTATTAAAAATAACATTATCCAAGACAACGAAGTCACTGGTATTGCTATTGGTGGCTACGACTACCCCAACAATTCTGGCACAGTAAACAATGTAATCATCAGAAATAACACATTATATAAAAATGACTATCTCAATGATTTCACAGGCGAATTCCTAATGACTCATTGTTCTAATATCCGATTTGTAAATAATATATTCTTCCTAAACAACCAAGGAATTCTGGGATATGCTGAGAATGACGGCGGTGGCAATGTGATGACATCAAACCTTATCTGGAATCCGATTGGAGGTTTTGAACTCTCTTGGTATAATCAAACAATTGACGACATCAGCCAGTTTCAAAGTACACTCAACTGGACAAATGCAGCAACCTTTGGAAGTCCTTTTTTTGTGAGTGTTTCTAATCAAAACTTTAATCTAAACTCAAATAGTAATGCTATCGGATACGCAGACTTAATGACCAATATCACTGCCGATGAATTAGACTATTACGGAAACCCTCGAATCATGGGCGTTCTAGACTGTGGAGCCGCAGAGTTTGATGATGCAAATAATACCACTGAATACAACCCGAATGAATACTCGGTTTTCCCCAACCCCGCCAATCAGTATTTAAATCTTGGTTACCACTATAATTCTAAACACATCGAAGTCTATAGCTCTGTAGGGAAGTGTATTTATAGTAATATCAATTTTGATGAAAATTATATAGACGTTTCATCATGGAATCCGGGCGTATATGTTTTACGTGTAGCAGGTAGAGTTGAAAAAGTTATCATAGAACACTAACAGCCCTATGATCTCTAAAGAGAAAAGAAAAGGCGCTCGAACTATCAAGGATATTCCTGCATCCATTTTATTAGAATTAAATGCAGGCGTAATTGAAAGCGCTAACCTCGTGGAGTGGCTTGCAATCGATCATCGTGTATTGTTGAGCACTGTTCTCAACCAAAACAAACGAACTGTTTACCAGCAAGAGCTGCTAACTCAATGGAACGAACTAAAAAAAGATAGTATCAACACTAGGAATGAGGCTGTAGGAAAAGCCTTGGCGCGCATTGCGGCGCGAGAAAACGATTATGAATTTATAAAAGTACTTTCAATACATGCATCAGATAGTGTTCGATGCTGGGCAGCGTATGCAGTTGCCTACCTCTATAAAAATGATTTCAAAAAAGTGCTCAAAGAAATAACTCCATTTGCCGACGACCTGCATTTCGGAGTCAGAGAAATTGCGTGGATGGCAGTCCGACCGATGATTGCGACTGACATCGAAACGTCAATTAAAGAATTGACTCCTTGGACTAAATCAAAAAGTGAAAATCTCAGAAGGTTTGCAAGCGAATCCACAAGGCCTAGGGGTGTATGGTGCGCCCATATTCCAGCGCTCAAAGAAAATCCCGAGCTGGGAATGGCTATCATAGAACCATTGAAAGAGGATAATTCAAAATACGTGAAAGATAGCGTTGGCAACTGGCTCAATGATGCCGCCAAAACATCTCCCGATTTCGTGCGTGCTGTATGCCATAATTGGTCGACCATTTCGTCACCACATACACAATACATCATCAAAAAAGCAATGAGAAGTTTGTGATGATTAATTGAACTAGATTATTTATACCAAATCTTGGTATATTTGTCTAAACAAATTCATTATGCCAAAAAACACTTCCATCCTACTTGGCGATTATTTCGAGCAATTTATTCTTCGCCAAGTTGAATCTGGTAGATTTTCATCTGCTTCAGAAGTGATTAGAACAGCACTTCGTCTTTTCGAAGAATTAGAACAAACCAAAATCGAACTGATCGAAGACTTAAAAGCTGGAGAAAAATCTGGATTCAATAGTGAATTCAACAAAGATCGTTTCATACAAAATCTCGAGCATAAACACTCCAAAAAGTGAAATACAAGCTAAGTCTCAAGGCTGAACAAGACTTAGAGTCGATATGGCTTTACACCGTAGAGAATTGGTCTCAAGTCCAAGCAAAGGCATATCTTAAGCTCATTTTCAAAGAAATCGAATTCGCTTCGGAACATCCTTTGATGTGCTCTGATGCGAACCATTTGCGTAAACATTATCGATATACAAGGGTAAAATCACATCTCATCTTCTTCCGTTACTATTCTCCAAAAAGAAAAATTGAGATAGTAAGAATCTTACACAGCAAATCAAGCCTAGACAAACTATTACAAACAAAATCTTAACGCCAATGTCAAAAGGCAAAGACATATGGATAGAAAAGGGATATGAAGTATTCGCACTGCATGGCCCCGTGGGTGTAAAGGTAGAGTCTCTTGCAAAGACGCTCGATATCAGCAAGTCCTCATTCTATCATCACTTTGCAGATATGGAGATTTTCACGTCACATCTCCTCGAATACCACCTCGAACGCTGTAAAATCATCGCGATAAAAGAAACAAACGCACTGAATATCGACCCCGAACTAATCGATGTACTGGTTGAATTCAAAATTGATTTGCTCTTCAACAGACAGCTTCGATTTTCGCGCAACAACACGGAGTTCGGTGCAGTCATTGAAAAGACAGATGCCATGGTTGGGAATGCCTTTGTGATGCTTTGGGTAAAAGAATTGAATCTCCATTTTTCGACCGAAAAAATCGCTGCCTTGTTCGAACTTGCATTAGAAAATTTCTATTTACAAATCAACCACGACAACCTCAATCACAAGTGGCTATCGGAGTATTTCACCAACCTCAAACGCCTCGCAAAAGCGATGGAGTAACTTTTTCTATTAGACGGTTCCGTCTAAAACAGTGCTATATTTAATCCTAATTTTGCTTATATACTCCTTCGAAGTATGAATAAACTCTTTCTTACGACCCTATTTATTGCTTCAATCGTAAAATCAGAAGCCGCTGTTTATTACGTAAGCAACAACGGAAGTAATAATAGCAATGGCAGTAGTAGCGATCCTTTTCAAACAATACAATACGCCGTTAACTACATTCAGGCTGGCGATAGTATTCTCATCAACGACGGTATTTATGAAGAGAGCATTGTCATTTCCAACTCTGGCAGCATAGGTCTAAATTGCTATTTAGGTTCGATAAACCCTCAAGGTGCTAAAATCAATTTACCCTCCGCATTTTACAATGACGGAATCAAAGTAACAGGAGCATATTGGAGGATCGAAGGATTCGAAATCTATGATGCCAATCTCACAGTTGAAGACTATGGTCATGGCATTAATGTTATAAATACTCATCACGTTGAAGTAGTCAACAATGTTATTCGTGATTGTGGCGGTAGTGGTATTCAGTTCAATCAATTCGATCATGCACTTATTGAAAATAACCGCTGTTTTCGAAATGCTAAATACAATCCGTTTCAATGCTCGGGAATCTCACTCTATCAAGCCCGGGCTGTCGATACAACTCCTGGATATCACGTCATCATCCGCAACAATATCAGCTACGACAATGTTAACATCAATACAGACGGCAATGGCGAAACAACCGACGGCAACGGCATCATCATCGACGACTTTTTAAACACACAATCCGCTGATTTCAATACGCCATTTGCCTATCGAACGCTGGTAGAAAATAACCTCTGTTACAATAATGGGGGAAAAGGCTTGCATACCTTCTTCTCAGATCATGTAGATTTTTTTAATAATACGTCCTACCATAATAACTATGATTTGTTGAATGTCGGAACTTTCAGAGCCGAGCTCAGCACAGCTTTTAGTAATGATGTGATTTGGAGAAACAATATTGGCGTGGCCAATCCAGGCGAGGGCATTCTTAGCTTCAACAGCGCTATACTTGTAGGATATAGCAATGATGTAACATTTGAAAATAATATTTCATATAATGGTGTAGAGGGTGAAGAATCACTGTTCTTCGACAATACCTCCATTACCATATCTGATTTCAATTCCACCAATCTTTTAGGCACTAATCCGCTCTTCTCAAACGCGTCAACGAATGACTTTACCTTATCCTCATCAAGTCCCGCTATCAATGCAGGAAGTAGCAACGTAATTTCATTTATAGACCTCAATTATGAGCCAAGAACCCTTGGTAGTGTTGATATCGGTTGTTATGAGTATAGCGCTGTCAATGACATTCCAGAGATGTTAATATCAGACATCAGCCTATATCCAAATCCATGCTCAAATGCTTTTTCTCTTGCTGCAAAAGACAACATCACTCAAGTGACCATTCATAGGGCTGATGGAAGTATGGTGAGCACAATACTTGAACCCTCGAATATGATTGATGTATCAGAGCTTTCCTCAGGAATATATTTTGTTTCTATTGAGAGCAATCACACAGTACAAACTACTCGCCTCATCAAGCAATAAAAGAAATGAGCAATTCAAACACCAACAACACAACTCTTACAATCCTTCTTGTCGGAATGATT
>CANGVZ010000194.1 GCA_947457285.1 Flavobacteriales bacterium
CCCATTTTACGAATTCATTTGCAGGACTGAAATTTTGAAAATGCATCGGAGCATAAATCTGCAAGGAAAACAAATCCGCGGTAACAGCACTTGTAATTTCCCTTCTCCGTGGCATAAAACCTCCCCAAAGAGCTCCCGTCAAATTGTTGACGAGACTCATCGTCATTCGCTTGCCAACCAGCTTCTTTTCATGCAGCGTTTCGATTCGTGGATTCATATAGATTTTTTATTCCTGTAAAATTATTGATTACTCGCACCCCCTCTCGCTTTCCCCCTCTCTTATTCCCTATTCCTATTTCCTATTCCCTATTCCTATTCCCTATTCCCTATTCCCTCGCCCCTCCCATTCGCCCATCGCCCCTCTCATTCGTTGCAACAAACGTTGGACCCCTAACGGGGGCTGCGATCAATTCCTCATTGTCGCTCTGTCGCTTTTGTCGCTCGTCGCCTTCAATGTCCCTCCGTACCTCAGTCCCTCCGATGTCGCTGCGTCGCTTCGTCGCTTCGTCGCTTTTATCACTCCTCCTCCCATACCAAATGAACTCCCGTCTCTTCAATTATAATCTCATCCTTTCGTTGCAATTTGAAAATGTTATTCGGGTCTCCTAAAATGATGCCTCCAACCACAAGCACTAGTCCAGCAATGACAAGTAATAAGACCGACAACCGCTTGGAAAGATTTATCGGTTTTACAAGGCTGTGAAAACTATACACCACCAAAAACCAAAAAATAAAATAAGTAAGAATATCTGCGATAAATTCTAAAACGTAGATCTGAAGCGACATAGAAGTATGCCAACCCCTACAAACATAAGGAAACGGAAAACCCTTCAACACTTCATGCGGCCCATCAATAAACGCCACATACCACCATTTTGTGATCGTCACAAACGATATAATCGTCAGTGGTAAGACGAGTTTCCAAATGAGTTGTTTCATACACGAATATAATTCACAATTCGGAACTGACAATTCGCAAGGACTAATTCGCAAGGACCAATTCGCAAGGACTAATTCGCAAGGACTAATTCGCAAGGACTAATTCTCGAATCCGACATTGCGAATTTCCAATTGCGAATCTCTTATTCAGAATCAGAGTATGTTCACTTCCCGCTCGAGAGTGATATTGAATTTGCTTTGAATGTCAGCAATGATTGCGCTACTTAAATCGTAAACCTCACGTCCCGTCGCGCCTCCGTGATTGACCAATACGAGGGCTTGTTTGTCATGCACTCCATGTGTTCCGAGTTTCTTGCCTTTCCAACCCGCCTGTTCGATCAACCAACCCGCCGGCACCTTCGCTGTTTCTTCATCAATCGGATACATAGGTACTTGGGGATGTGTCATTTTGATTTCATTGATGACATCATAACTCACCACGGGATTCTTGAAAAAACTACCTGCATTGCCCAACTTTTTGGGATCGGGTAATTTTGAAGTGCGTATCGCTATCACCGCTTGACTGATGGCCTTGATGGTCATCTTCTCCAATTTCATTTTATCCAACTCCTCCTGTATCGCGCCATAATCTGTTTTAAAAATAGGACGCTTGCGCAAACGGAATGTGACGTTCAAAATAATCCAGTGGTCTTTTTCTTTATTCTTAAAGACACTCTCTCGATAACCGAATGAACATTCGGTAGCGTTGAATTCCTTCACCACATGATCTTTCACGTGGAAGGCTTCCAATGAATGAAAGACGTCTTTAATTTCCACTCCATACGCTCCAATATTCTGCATCGGACTTGCGCCGACATTGCCGGGAATGAGCGATAAATTCTCAATGCCCGCCAATTCATTCTTGATGCAATGTAAAACGAACTGATGCCAATTCTCGCCCGCTTGAGCCTTCACATAAAAATACTCGTTGTCTTCGCCTACAAGATCGATTCCCTTCAAGCGATTCAGCAAAACAGGGCGCTCTATATCTTTAGTGAAAAGCACATTGCTACCCCCACCCAGAATGAGTGGATTTTCAGATCGATAAATATCTTCGCTCAATACTGCTCGAATATCTTCCAAGGTATTCGCAACGGTAAAATATCTTGCAGTGACGTCAATACCAAATGTATTGTACATCCGCATCGAAACGTTATGTTCTATGTTGATTGACATGAGCCAAATTTATAGATTATACTTGGATGCGCTCTTTCTCAGCGGTACACATACTAACAAAACTTTCAAAAGCCTCCTCACCAATCACCTCATACATTTCAGAAGCGGCAGCAAGGATATCACCAATCATTACCCGCTCAGGGAGAATAGTGGCTTTTACTTCATTTATCCAATATTTCCCGCCCATCGTACCCACTTCGGTCATCTCGGAATTGCTAAGTACCTTATAGTAATTTTTACCATTACTCAACCTTCTAAATTGTGGAAAAGTAGTATTTGAATCCATGGGCTTGTGCTGTTTCTTTGTAAAAACTCGCGAAAGGTAAGATGCTATGACCCCTTTTCTTCAAACCATTGCACAACAAATCATTGAGAAGCACACAACTCAGCTTTCCGAACTTATCATCGTGGTTCCAGGAAAGCGTGCAGGCTTATTTTTAAGGAGATATCTGGCGCGCGAATTAGGTCGTTCTTTTCTTGCTCCCACCATTCTTACCCTTCCCGATTTTGTCTCCCGCCTCATGGGCAAGTCCACCACCGCCAAATTGGACTTGCTCTTGTTGCTATATAATGTTTACAAGCAACGCATGGGAACAGATGCCGAGAGCTTCGACGCGTTCTCAAAATGGGGCTCCACGGCGCTTTCCGACTTTGGCGACATCGAACAAGCCCTCGCGAGTGGCAGCTCCCTTTTCAAAGACTTGCGCGATATCAAGGAAATTGAAAACTGGAGTTTCAATCAAAATCCCCTCACCGAAACGCAAAACTCATATCTCGAATTCTGGAATCAGCTCGGCACGATATACAGCGATTTCAGAGATGCGCAATTGACAAAAGAAAAGTACAGCTACGCCCTACTTTGCAACCTCGCTGCGAAAGGCACACCCGCCCAGATGCTCGATGCACAAGTGCCGATGGTATGGTTCGTAGGACTGTCCAACCTTTCCAAGGCAGAGTCAACCATTATTAGAAAATTAAAAGATGCCGGAAAGGCCATTATTCGATGGGATGCTGACCACTATTACTTCGACAATCCTGATCACGAAGCGGGCGATTTCATTCGCCGCCACAGCGAAAAATCTGACCTCATCATCGGTCATGATTTCACCGCGACTCCGAAGGAAATAAATATTTTTACCACTACCACTCCTTACAGCCAAGCACTACTCATTCGCGACCTCGTGGCTGCAATGCCCAAAGAATCTTTTGAAAATACAGCCATCGTGGTGGCAGACGCATCGCTCCTAATTCCATTGGTAAAAAATCTACCACAAATCGATGCGAAAATCAACATTGCACTTGGTTATCCACTGAAGCAAACGGCGGTGATGAAATTGCTGAAAAGTCTGCTATTTCTGCACATGCCAGCTCCTGGAAAAGAGAAGCGCGGTTTGTACTACAAAGCTCTTCTTAGAGTGATTGAACAACAATCGCTCTTCAACTACATTTCCAGTGATATCAAGAAAATCAGAACAGATATCGCTAAGGAAAAAAGAATCTACATCAAAGCTGACCAATTCGATGAGTTCGCAAACAAATATCCATCACTATCCAAACTAAAATTTCTTTTCTCCGAAGAAAACCGAACGCCCATTCGGTGGATACAAAATGTGCTTCAACTCATTGATGAATTGCTCATTCAGGATAGCGCCGAGCAAGATGAATTCGAAACTGAAGCATTGCTACGCGCACAAGAACTGCTTTCAGAAGTAGCGGTCATCTTCGCCGAAGGACATCATTTGGAAGAAATGAAGTCGCTCCAAACCATTATCCAACAACTCTTAGCGGGCGAAAGCATCACCTTCACCGGAGAACCACTGGAAGGGTTGCAGATACTAAACATGGTAGAGACACGGGCGCTGGATTTCGAACACGTCATCGTAATCGGTGCGAATGAAGACATGTTCCCTGGCAACCTCAGCGATCAATCACTTATCCCTTTTGATGTCAGAAAATTGTTTGACCTTCCTGTAGTAAAGGACAAAGAAGCAACGTATGCATACACTCTGTATCGCTTGCTACAAAGGGCATCCAGAATTGACTTCCTGCATTCATCTATCACCTCCGATTTCAAAGGCACCGAACAAAGTAGGTATATCACGCAATTGGAGTTGGAGCTTCCTTCGAAATCATCATTTGCCACCTTTAAAAAAATAAATTCTTCGCTCCCCAATCAACTAGACGACAACTTAGAAGTTTCGATTCCGAATGATGATTTTTCGAAAGAAAGAATCAAAACGCTTTGGGCAAATGGCATTTCTCCATCTGCCATTAACAAATACATTCAGTGCCCTCTTGATTTCTACTATCGCTATATCCTTGGCCTTGGCGAGGAAGAAGAGATTGAGGAGAATATATCCGCTTCTACATTCGGTAGCGTTGTACACGATGTATTGGAAGGTTTTTTTGAAAATTATATCGACTCTTTTCCAACAAAAGAAGATCTTCAAAATTTCAAAGAAAGACTAGATACGGAATTGGAACAAGCGTTTTCGCGCCACTATGGACTGGGTGATATTCATTATGGTGAAAATTATCTTCAATTCTCTGTGGCTAAGAAAATGTTGGAAAAAATCATTGAGTTTGAATTCACGGAGATTGACCGTTTAGCGAGAGAAGGCAAAAGAAATAGAATCGTAGAAATTGAAGCTACATTGCAAGCCACCATACCACACGACAAACACAACGTGCCTTTCGAAATGCGCATCAAAGGAAAGGCAGACCGAATCGACGAGGAAGCTGGCCTTATTCGCATTATAGATTATAAAACAGGGAAGGTGGATCCAAAGGATGTCAAAATATCTGAGAAAACAGAGAACATTTTTGATGTCAGAAAGGCGAAACTCATACAGCTCCTTTTCTACGCCTATATGAGAGCACAAGCGGGCACCGCACCTGAAAATATAAGCGTTGCGCTCTTTTCACTCAAGAACTTTAAAAGTGGTTGGATCACACTCGAAACATCGGATGGCGAGTCCTTGAGTCAAAAAATATTGGATGATTTCGAACATCAATTAGCTTTGCAGGCGCTCGAAATGTTTGAATTGGATGTATTTGAACATAACGAAGACAGTAGATTTTGTGAATATTGCAATCGATAAATGAAGAAGGTTCTCATCATCACCTATTATTGGCCACCCAGCGGTGGAGGCGGCGTGCAGCG
>CANGVZ010000195.1 GCA_947457285.1 Flavobacteriales bacterium
ACTATTGACGGCCGTCAATTCGACATTTTCATTCATCACAAAATAACCTGGAGAAAGGTCAATGACGGAAGAATTTGCTTCGAGCCTCGCGCCATTTAGAATATTCAAAGCTACCAAGTTTTGGCTTGGATTATTGATGGTAGAATTGCTAACTTCCATTCTCGCATTTTCACCAATGATTTCTATCAAGCAATTGGTGCAACCATTGCTAAAACTGACTTCGCTATCATTTACAATTAATCTACCGCCATCTTCTACTATCACTTTCAAATTGACGTAAGGATTGAATGTAGCACCCTCTCTAATTTCTAGCTTCGCTCCACTCTTAACTCGTATCCAAGATGCATTATCTTCAAGAATATCTTCGAGCGGGTAGATACCTGCATAGAACTGTGCACCATCTTCAATGATCACGGAGCTATTTGAATTAATATTCATCTCGTAACCCGCATAGAGCTTGAGCATTGCATTGCCTTGTACGACGAGTTCAGTTGACGTTCCCTCAGGACTGCAAATCACAAGATCATTTTTGACATCTACCACGCCATCCCCAAACACCATTAGATCATGAGCTAAATATGATGGTGCATTAATGGAGTAATCATCGTAAAGCTGGAATTTAGGCTCAACCAAAAATGGCAAATTAAGATTCGACGTCTCAGTCATTTCCTCCAAACATTCACAGCCACTATCACTGAAAAACGAAGGAAGTTCATCATTCCACAAACAATGATAAAGGTTGTGATACACCATGTAATCTATCCCAGAAAACTCGCCTCTAAAACTTCTGTCAGGAATTCCTAGAGTGGCGTCCGAAGGGTGAAACAGTCGATTGGCTGCTCTCCAACCTTCCACTGTATTCGGAGTGGGTAAAGCCAAGGTCTGTGGATCATCCCACGGTCCTTCACATGGAGCTGAGTTTAGATAAAGCTCTTCTATTGTTGACTTGGATAAATTCGCAATCGGAGTGGAGCCAGGGTATAAAACGCTCCTCAACATACCAATCCAGTGCATTCCACTTTGATCTGCTATCCATTGAAAATACTGAGGATTCCATGCATTAGCAACAGCAGATAATTCGCAGAAAATGTGAACA
The DNA here is from genome assembly GCA_947457285.1 of Flavobacteriales bacterium. Taxonomy (GTDB): domain Bacteria; phylum Bacteroidota; class Bacteroidia; order Flavobacteriales_D; family Sanyastnellaceae; genus JAIXWP01. The sequence goes on from CANGVZ010000195.1 coordinate 1,097, forward strand.
TTGTCATCATTGATGCGCGCACGAATTGTATTACCAGCATCATTATACGGAAGGCAGGTGTATACTTCATCTAAACCAAGAACATGTTGAATTCCCAAAGGGCCTAAAAATGCAACTCCATCTAAAATTAAACGCTCGACGAGTAACGTGCGCCAATTCAAATTATCACAAAAAACACCCTCCACATCAAAATCAAAACTATCAATAAGATCGAATAATTCGTTTCCAATACTCATACACGGCTGTCCGCCAACAGAGAAATCAACCCACTGATTCTGGACGTCTTCATAGAGGTAGTACAATGGGGCATACTCTATTGTGGCAACAGTAATAGGTTCTTTCTCTATCAATCTTTCCTCCGCTAATTGCGAAAGTTGCTCATGACAAATTACACCAAAGGCCAAACCCGGAAAATCTGATTCATTTATAATATCCAAAATTTCTTGCGGATGTACTTGAATAGCCATTCTCATATCATGAACATCATTACTTTGAACTTTCTGCACCCAAAGAGGATGATCGAAGTTATACGCGATATTGATTAGAAAAGGCGCTGCAAATGTGAGCTCATAGCCGGCAGGACGAAAAATATCATTTGGGTGATAAATATTAAATGAATAACAATTGTCACCGCAGCCTTCTGCTGGCTTTATGACATAATCAAGAATTTTCAGAGCGATGTTTCTCGCTTCAGCCTTTAAGCTCAATGCGGGAAAATCTGAGTTCGGCTGCACCAACTCGGTTCCGACCAATCTGTACACGGCCATCAAACCTGTGAACATACTTGTGATTTGATCAAGACTCATGACATTGCCCCCACTATTGGGATTGACCTGCCCCGCATTGGGCCCCCACATTTCTATTGGATTGGCATCAGAATGTGTTAAAATAAAATCAGCATTGCGACCAAAGGTTTCGCTGTAATCATTTTCATAATTCTCGTGATAGTTATAGTTTACGTCGTCACGGCTATGAATGCCCATACTAGGAAGATCAGAGAAAACTTGAACAGTAGAATTAAATTCTTCACCGAGTCGATAAAACGCTCTTAAAGCTAAATAAATCTCACTTCTCGTACTCTCTAATCGACGAAGAGCTGCGGTATACTCATTGCCGTCCACAGCTGTGCTTAATAGTTGCTGCAAGAGTTTGTACTCTGTTGCTAAGGTGAGCAAGTAATGTCCCTGATAAATGGTGGCGTCTTGAAAATAAATTCGACTAGGCGGAAGACCCTCATCGTTTAAAGGCGCTCCATCATAAGCAAATCCAATGGAACGCGCTGACATGACTAAACTATTTCCGTCAATATCACCCACTTTCACAAAGTCTTTGACCAATCTCTCTCGGTACCTCCAATACTTTTGAAGGTTCTCCTCCACGCTTTGTGCACTTCCCGAAATCCACCCCACGCACAAAAGGGTCCATAAAATTTTTTTCATTTGAAAAGGTTTTAAGTTGAACAACATGCAATGATGCGTTCTCCCAAACCTTATGATAGTAGTAGTATCCTATTGCTGAACATTGTAATCTACGAGCATCCAAATCTCGTTGCGTTCGATGTAATCGAAGCGCACCAAACCTAAGTTTTTCTTCCACCAAAATCTAGCTTCCGTCCATTCTGAACAAGGATGATAATTAATATATACTCTCACTAAATCCTGATATTCTTTGCCCATAAACTCCAAATGATCACTTGTACTTTCCACTTCATTTAAAGTAAATGCTTCTCCGGTCGGAACGTGACCTCCAAACTTTTGTCCCTCGAAATGAAAAAATGGCAATACCATGGAAGTTCCACCCATTTCACCCGACTCGGAATTCGCCATTACGATTCCCTTACACATACAATGTTCTCCAGCGTTACAACTAATCTCGGAATCTGAGCTATAGCCCCATGTGTACCCCCCTTCGGTGCCTGAAGTGCGCAAGTAATTAGCAAAGCCTGGCTTACCCCATCGATCAATAAAAAAGTATGATTGATCCACGAACATGATTTTTGTTCTTCCAGAAACAAGCTCTCGATATACCCAGGTAGAACCCTGCTTAAAGAACGCCCATTCCGCAAGGCCCGCTAATGATGTGTCCAGGTCGCAGTAATTGATTCCAGGAGTGACCGTTCCCTCCTTTTTGCATGAGGATAATATGAGACAAACACTCAATAAAACAAGTGTAAATAATAAAAGGGCTTTTGTAGTTTTCATAGTAGTGGTTTGTGTGACAAAGTAAAACTACTGTATCTGAATTTAATAAATATATCTTATGCGACTTATTCGAATAAATTATATGAAAAAGCCCCCATCCTTCCGGATGGGGGCCCTTATTTTTCCCTAAAAACTAAAAATCTGAGTTATTTCTTATCCGCATCCATCAATTTATTCATACCCATCATTTGCTTCAACGTCTGTTGCATTCCCTCTGGACTACCATCCAAGAAGATGATATTACCTTCACCGTATTCCGCAAAATTCTTGATAGCTTCTGTCCACATCGAAAACATGATTACAGAGGTATCCAAATTTGCCTGCTGCATTTCACGCGCCGCATTGTTCATACCACGAGCAACTTCTTCTCTAAATAAAGCCACACCTTGACCTCGCAATTGCGCCGCTTCTCTTTCCGCTTCCGCAGCAATCTTAATGGCATTACCCTCTGCTTCTGCAGCCTTCGTTTTGGTAATCAACAATGCCTGTCCTTCATTCTCCGCAGCAGCCTTCAAATTGTGAGAAGCCACTACTTGACTCATCGAACGCATGATCGCTTCATCAAATGTGATATCGTTGATTTGCAAATCCAACAAATGATAGCCCCACTCTTCCAAATGAACGTCAATCTGCTCCTTTACATGCTCAACTATCTCTCTGCGAAGCGTCAACACTTCCGCTTGCTTTTTGGTGGCCACATAAGAACGAATAGAACCTTCAATAGTGCGTATGAGTGCTTGCATTAAGTTCTTTTCATCAATGAATTTAAAGGCTACCTTTTTGATTGTCTCTTCCTCAGAATCCATCACAGCAAAAAGCAACATTGATTTGAAATAAACATTCGCTTGGTCAATCGTTACCGCCTGAAACTCCAATTCCACCGATCTGTTCTGCGTAGAGACACGCTTGAATACAACTTCAATAAAAGGAATTGTCAAATTCAAACCAGGATTGAGAACCCTTCTATACTTACCGAAGATGGTTACAACTCCGATTGTTCCTTGCTGAACCGTCCTAAAAGACTTGAAGAGTAAGAAAACAACTAAAATTACAATAATCAAATTTCCAGAAATGTACTCGTCTAACATAATTTTAAATTTTTCGTGAAGATAAATGAATTCGGCTAACAAAAAAAGCCTTTCCTTGAAAGGAAAGGCTTTAATGTAAGCGGTGTTAATTACGGATTAATAATAAATATTACGTCTAACCTTGGCTACATATTTCGCAAGTCGAATAACTTGTTTTGTGTAACCAAACTCATTATCATACCATACATAAAGTACTACTCCTTTTCCATCAGCACTCACGATAGTGGCTTGTGAGTCAAACACAGAACAGCACTCGTTTCCGATGATGTCACTGGACACCAATTCTTCGCTGATGCTGTAATAGATTTGATTTACCAAGTCTCCCTCGAGTGCTTGCTTGCGGATAATTGCATTTACTTCGTCTTTTGTAGTGGGCTTCTCTACATATGCGTGAATAATCGCAAGAGATCCATTCGGAGTTGGGACGCGAACTGCATTCGCTGTCAATTTATCTGCTAGCTCTGGAATGACTTTCGTAACGGCTTTACCGGCTCCAGTTTCAGTAATTACCATATTGACTGCAGCACTTCTTCCTCGACGACTTTTCTTGTGCATGTTGTCAAGAAGATTCTGGTCATTGGTGTAAGCATGCACTGTTTCAATGTGTCCTTTATCCAACTTCAACGCATTGTTGACTGTAAATAAAATTGGACAAATCGCATTGGTGGTGCAACTTGCAGCTGAGAAAATCGTTTCGTTTTCAATATCTAGGTCGCGATGATTGATGCCATAAACGATGTTGGGCACTTCTTTGCCTGGGGCTGTAAGAATCACTTTTGAAACGCCTTTTGCTTGAAGATGCTTGCTCAAACCAGCTCTGTCTTTTAGCACACCTGTATTATCGATCATAAGCGCATTATCGATACCGTACGCTCTATAATCGACTGAAGAA
>CANGVZ010000196.1 GCA_947457285.1 Flavobacteriales bacterium
ATCAGGAATTGATCTTGGTTGGGTAATCCGTTTAATGTGATTATTGGTGTTGGATTGTTAGGGTCAGACAAGAATGATGAAGGTATCCATGAGTAGTTCAAATTGGGTTGGCCTTGACTACCGATTTGGACATCACTTTCACCAAAACAAATACTTATATCTTCTCCTGCATCGGCCGCAACATCGCTGTGTACATCAATTAAAAATTGCGCTGCATCCGGCGCGCATCCTGGATTTCCAGCTAACTCGTACACGATTATGTCAATCGCGCCTCCCTGAAGGACGTAGTCTTGCGGTGCGAATGGAACTCCATCGTTAAGCCAAGTTCCACCAGGCTGAGCGCTTGAAGAAAGTAAATTCTCAAGATTGAAATTTGACTCGCTTTCACATATCACTACGCTATTATCACCTCCTGCTTCTACAGTCTCGAAGACTTGCAGCTCGAGGATAATTTGCGAGGCAGCACAAGGCCCATTGTTGGAGGAAGTGTAATTGTAAACGTAGTCTCCTTGGGTCAGTTGAATGATAGTATTGGAGACATTATTGCCTGTAGCATCCGTCCACGCGCCAAGATTTATCGCTTGTGCTGTAATATAGTCATTGAGGTCGATTGGGAAGTCTGAGGTGCACGCTACCTCTTGAATAAGAGCATCATTAAATGCTGGATCTGTGACGGAAATTTCCAATGTGGCGCTTGCATCAGGACATGCGTTTTGACTAAGGGAAATAATGGTAAGTGTGGTATTTCCATCTAGCGGATTGTATTGAGCAGGCACTTGATTGCCGTTGAGATCTTGCCATTGAGGAAACACTACTAATTGATAATAGTCATTCAGATTTATCAGCCCTGAATTACTACAAACTTCTTGTACTTGAATTGTGGGCTGCACGGGTGGGGCAACAACACCGATAATTATTTGTGCTGTATCGGATGGACATACTGTTGAGGTCACTATGTATCTTGCCTGAAAGAGTTGCGTACTTGAAATGTTGACGAGGTTAGAAATGGCCTGTCCCAAAGTATTTTGAAACACACCACCAGCTGTTTCATTTTGCAACAAATCATTGAGGTTTAAAGGGGTGTTGGACGAGCACAATTCTGTCAGTACATCTACTCCTGCGTTTGGAGCGGAGAGTACATTGATGATCAACTGCGCACCTTGTGCGCTGCAGCCAACGTTTGGAAAATAATAATTAAAGGTTCCGCTATTACTGGTAGCTGGATTAAAGTTGTTGGCTACAATTTGGCCTTGTTGGTTGGTCCAAGTCCCACCATTAATTGGAAAACCGTTGAGCTCTGAGGTCATATCGAACGCGGGCTGCGAGGTGCAGACCTCGATTTGATTCGAAATACCTGATGGATCTGTATTACTAAAGCTGATCGTAATAATTGATTCTGCATCCTGACAAGGAGCGTTTGCGGTTACTACATAGCGATAGTTTCCCGCGGGGTCTACTGCAGGATTGAAGACGCCGTTAAATGGCGTCCCATTTGGTCTAAACCAAAAGCCGCCGGGCATCGGATTTCCAGGGATTTGGTTGAATAAATTGAAAGCAGGTGCTCCATTGCATACGATTAATGAGCTACTGATTCCGGCATTGGGTGTTATACGTTCGTCCACAAACATGGTGGTAAACACGGCATTACAACCAGGCACATTGTCTATGGCATAAACGAACAATCCACTTGACATTGTGGCTGGATCGTATACACCGTTCATAGGTGTGCCTCCGGCCGTAAGCCATTGACCTCCAGGGTCGGGGTTTCCTTCCAGAAAGTCGATCATATTGAACGCAGCGTAATTATCGCAAATCAAATAGGTGGTTTGAATTCCGGCATTGGCATTTTGTATTTCTGTTACAAACACTCCTGTCACTTGATCACATGTGCCGTTGTTTGTTGTGTAGGTATAGAAACCGGATCCATGAACAGAAGGATTATAAATGCCATTGAAAAAACTTCCATTAGGCATAGTCCAAATACCGCCTGATGAAAATCCAGTGATAAAAGAACTCAGGTTTGTGTTTGGCGCGGTACTACATATCGAAGTTTCTCCAAAAGTTGCTACGGGAGAAATGGCGTTGTTGATTTGAATAAGCTCTTGATAAGTATCAGTAGCCGTTGTAGCGGTGAGTATATATACGCCTTCACAAAGTCCATTGAGATTCCATGTGCCATTTGCTTGACCTGAAGTTTGAAGCGACGTTCCGTTATTGTTTAATAATTCGAAGAAGGTCGGTTGACCTGGTTCAGGGGAGTATATAAAGCCTCCATCGCATGAGCAAGGTGCTGAGGCATTGATTACCAATGCTTGAGAGATGGATGTTGAATTGCAGAAAAGCACGCCAAGAAAAAGTATGCTTTTGAGAATTCGGTTCATAGATGGTTTTAAATGTTGATAGGGCCAGCAAAGGTAAGGCGAAAGGTTGTGAACAAGTTATTAACAATCAAAAAAAGGCAAAAAAAAATCCCTCCGGTGAAGGAGGGATCTTTTTAGTTGGTTTTATTGGTTTTGGTTAAGGAAGAACCGTTACAGTGCCACTGAAGTATTTCTCTTCTTTAGTGGTTTCATTATAGATAATCACAATCCAAGGGTAAGCCTTTCCGCTTTCTGCGAGTTGACCTCCCGGGAGACGTCCGTCCCATCCTTTTGCTTTGTTGTTGGTCTCATAAATTGGCTGCTCGCCATTATAAACCGTCAACTTGAATTGTGTTTTACCTTGCTTGAGAGCCTCGGGCATAAATGTTTCCTTCGCCGTAGGGTTGAAGGAGTTTGGAGCCATGAGGTTATATTCTTGATTGATAACTACGTACTTAATTTTACTGTCAGAACAACCCCATTCGTTGCGTACCTCAAGAGCAATCATTTGTTTGCCTTTGTCATTGTATGATCTTACAGGGCTAATAACCTTTGAAGTAGTGCCGTCATTGAACTTCCATTCAAATGAGCTTGCGTTTTCGCTGGTGTTCACAATTTTCACGGTAGGCTCATCACCTGGGTTATTTACGAAATCCCATTCAAAATCAGCTGAAGGCGCAGGATGAATGGTGATAAGGTCGTTCATTACGGTGGTATTGATTTGACCGTCTTTTTTGCTAGTTACAGACAGCGACACATCGTATACTCCTGCTTTCGCGTATTTGTGTTTTGGATTTGGCTTGTTTGAGAAGTTACCATCCCCAAAGTTCCAGAGATAGCTTCCATCGATTGGCCCATTAACAGCATTGAACTCAACTTCGCCTCCAGCGCAGCTTGATGTTGTGCTAGGTCTTACTGTTAGAGCTGTAGAAGTTGAAGGCGCAATCGGTTTCTCATTTGTTTGAACCGCCGTTGCATTTTTGTTTTCGATCTCGTCTTTGATGATATCCGTATTAATCGGGAAAGGATCGGTGCTATTAGTTTTATTGGAGTTGGCAGAGCTGTTGGCCTCGTCGGAAACAGTCACATCACTGCTAGCTTGTTGCGCCTTTGCATTTTTTACGTCGATTTGATTTTCAAAACGAGCGAGTTTAGCAGCGCCTGTAGCTTCGAACATCTTGTTAGAATAGGTAAACACTCCCAAGCCAATTGCACCAGTGAAGAATGCAGCAGCTGCGAGCGCTACTACCCAATGATTGGAAGCCACGCCTTTATCGAGTTGGTTCTCTAGTCTTTTCCAGTCGCCATTTTCGAAAGGCAACTCGTAATTTTCTAAAGTACTGTTTAATTTCTCCTCAAACGCTGTAAATTTCTTACTCATCTGCTTTTCCGAAATTCTTTAAAAGTATCTTTTTCATGTTTCGCTTGGCTTTTGCATAGTTACTTTTAGAAGTTCCTACACTAATACCGAGCGCATCTGCAATGTCTTGGTGTGTATAATTCTCAAAAACATACAGGTTAAAAACCGTCCTGTAAGCCGGTGACAATTGTTGCATCGCTTCAATTATCTGACTTGGTTTGAAATCGTAGTCTACTGCGTTTTCATCCTCCTCATCTTCGATTTCGTCCTCAAAATCTTCTGCACTCATATTGCCGTTAAGCAATAAAAAGTCATTTTTCTGTTTTCTAAACCGATCAATGGATAGGTTTACCATGATTCTGCGAACCCAACCCTCGAATGATCCGACGCCGGTGTATTTCTCCATGTTTTGAAAGACTTTAATGAATCCTTCTTGGAGCACATCCATTGCCTGATCTGAGTCCTTGGTATAGCGAAGGCAAACAGCCTTCATTTTTCCGTAAAGAAGCTTATAAACAGCTTGTTGCGATCTACGGTCGCCGTTTAGGCAGCCTTGAATCAACTGTTGCATTTGCTTATCTTCAGACACAGAATACGGCATTTAGACGCAGCCTATTCATTTAGGTTGCCACTTACAAATGTAATTGTTCCTTCTTTTTTTCAAAATTATTTCTAAAATTGGCACATAGGTCGGAACATTTCGATACGTTAAACTTGAAAAACTGTATTTTTGTCGAATGTCTAAAAGAGTTGTTGTTGGGTTGTCGGGAGGCGTTGATTCTAGCGTCACTGCCCATCTTTTGTTAGAGCAAGGATATGAGGTGATAGGCATATTTATGCGCAACTGGCATGATGAGTCTGTCACCATTAACAATGAGTGTCCTTGGATAGACGACAGCAACGATGCGATGCTGGTTGCTGAACACCTGGGAATTCCTTTTCACGTATTAGATTTGAGTAAGGATTACAAGCAGCGGATTGTAGACTATATGTTCAGGGAGTACCAGATGGGGCGTACCCCCAACCCCGATGTACTTTGCAACAGAGAGATCAAATTTGATATTTTTCTTAAAGCTGCACTTAATCTTAAGGCCGATTACGTAGCGACGGGGCACTATTGTCAAAAGAGGTCTTTTTTTGATGCTCAAGGCAAGAAGATCTATCAACTCATCGCTGGAGCTGATCAAAACAAGGATCAGAGCTATTTTCTTTGTCAACTGAGTCAGCAGCAACTGTCAAAGGCTCTCTTTCCGATAGGCCATCTTCAAAAGTCTGAGGTACGCGAAATTGCTCGTGAAATTGGGCTTCCCACAGCAGAAAAAAAAGATAGTCAAGGTCTTTGTTTTATTGGCAAAGTGAAGCTTCCAACGTTTTTACAACAGCAACTCGAACCAAAACACGGCGTTGTGTTGGAAGTGCCGCCGCTTGAAAAATACCGTGCTCCGGAGATTGCTGCTACAACTGTAGAGAATATCGAAAAAATTGTAGCGCCGCCAGCAATACAATTTGAGGAAGGAAAAGAAGTGGGAAAGCATCAAGG
>CANGVZ010000197.1 GCA_947457285.1 Flavobacteriales bacterium
ACGATTCCCAATTGAAATATGGGATCATCCGCGATGATATCCATGATTCGTCTGTCTTCAATTAAATCAGAACCGTCTTCAAAGCGTTTGTAGTCGATGGCCATCCTCAACTCGGGAAGATTTTTTTCATTACTAAAAAAATCCAAGTCGCGCCAAGCCGTTGCCACAAATCCAACAGCAAAGTTTTCGGTTGCATTATAAAAAACAGAAAGTCCTAAATTCCCTCGATACCGATTGGTATTCGCCACTTCCTTCTTAAAAGCATATTCATCTAAGTAGCGTGTAGATCCATCATCGTAAGGAATGATCTGACGAAACAATTTCTCTCTATCAAAGCGCATATTTCGGGAGAGTAATTGTCGTGCCACTGCTGTACGTAAACCAATTTCCCAAGCTCCAATGCGACGACTCACACCACCTTGAATAGTGATGCCTGCTTGAACAAATGAATGTATCTCGTCAATCTCAGCGTGCATAAAACTGGCATCATTATTTTTCCAGTCCATCCATAATTCACGCTTTATGCGGTAGGCTCCGAGACCAGCGGAATAAGTCCAATCGTTCTTTTCGCGAATAATATTAACCTCCATAGCAGGCGACCAATAAACTCGTGAAACTATCTGTGTGAGCGATGCATCATAATCGAGAACATTCCCACTGCTGCTGAAAAATTGGTGCGGAGCTATTTCCAATCGGTATTTGAATTTAGAAGCTTCTTGCCCCCACGCATTGGCGGTTAGCAATAATAAAGCAACACCGATGATATTTTTAGTTTTCAAGATCACCTCCTTTCTTTTTGAATGGAATCAAATACAGAATATTAAAACCTGCCTGGAAGGTGGGGTCCTTGACAGTTAAATTTAGAATCGAAGCTTCGTCAAAACGATGTCCGCCATCTTCCTCAAACTTGAAAGAAAGATCGGCTTCGTAAACCAAGGCGTCGAATCTCAATGCATTTATCCAAAATGCAGAAGAAATTCCAATTTTGAAAGATTCGTTAATCACATACATCAAGTTTAATGAAGCCATTGTAACCCTTTCAGGTGCATTATAGCTTGTAACCAAACCACTTGACCTAGCTCCTCCGACCGATACTCCATTTACTATTCTTGAAGTGGCAGAGCTATAACCCTTACCGCGATCAAACCCGTAAGAAGCATTCAACAAACCAGTAATGCTCAATCCAGCACCCACCTCCAGTCTATTGAAACTTCTTGACGCATTAAAAAATAGCCCTAAACGCCATTGTTCAAAATTCTGACGACCATTAACATCCTTCTCCAATGATTTAAAAATGATTTCAGAATCAAAAGAAAAAAAATCCCATAAGCGAGTATTGATATAGATCTGTTTTCTCAACCCTACAACCTTGCTAACTACTTGATAGGTCCACCTATTCCTCTTCCAATAATATCCAACTCCTGCAGACCCCGAAAAGACTGTATTCTCCCTGAAATCTACAAAATCTTCATTCACATCAACATCTATCATTCCAGCGTTGATGATATTGTATGGAATAATGCTCAAGCTCAATCCTCTTTCATTGAAGGATTGGGAAATGCATTTTGTAAATAGTAATAATGGTGCTAAGACTAAGAAGAATTTGTAACTCACTACGAATAGTATTTGGTTTAAAGTTGTAAATCTAAACTTCCAATTTCCATTTTCCCCCGAATGCGAATTTTTCGAAGGAAAAGAGGCAATCGTACTTCAAAAAGGCATTAACAATAAATTAACACCCCAAAGTCCGCTTTAACGGAAGTCTTGTGGCTTTATTGCTTCGATACCACCTACTTTTGATGCCTCAAATTATGCGTAATCTATCCCATCTCAATAAATACTTTTGGAAATACCGCGGGCGATTGTTCATGGGGTTTCTTTTTATACTCCTTGCCAATATCTTCAATGTGTACGCTCCAAAGTTGATTGGTGATGGTATAGATTTTTTAGCAGAAAGTCTTAAGGCGAAGACGATTGTTGACGGCGGCCAAAGTGCCATCGTAGCGGCACCAGAAAGCATCCGTGATTTCAACTATCTCATCGGCAGCGATCAAAATACAATTACCCTCACAGGAGATAATTTTTACGACGAAATCATATACATCGCTTTCGTCCTCTCCATTGGATACATCATTTTTTATATCATCAAAGGCATCTTCCTATTCTTCCAGCGTCAGACCATCATCGTGATGTCGCGCTACATTGAGTATGAATTGAAAAATGAAATCTACGATCAATACCAGCGCCTCGATATGTCTTTTTACAAAAAGAATAGAACAGGTGATCTGATGAACCGCATCAGCGAAGACGTTTCGCGCGTGCGCATGTACATCGGACCTGCGGTGATGTACACGATCAACCTCGTTATTCTCGTAGTGATGTGTGTGATGGTGATGTGGAAGATCGATGCAGAACTCACGCTCTACACCTTGTCTCCTTTGCCCTTTATGATGCTTGCCATTTTCTATGTGAGTACTGTCATCAATAAGCGCACAGAAAAGGTACAAAGTCAACAGTCGAAACTATCCACAATGGTTCAAGAGACCATTAGCGGTATACGCGTGCTCAAGGCTTTTAATAGAGAAAAATATTATGAAGGCGTCTTTGAAGACGAGAGTAACGACTACAAGAAAAAACAACTCGACCTCATCAAAGCAGACTCCCTTTTCATGCCGGTAATTGCTTTGCTCGTAGGGCTAAGTACTATTCTTACCATTTATATTGGCAGTAATAAGGTCATCGCAGGAGAACTTTCATATGGAGTCATCGTGCAATTTGTGTTTTATGTAAACCAGCTCACGTGGCCCTTTGCGAGTGTGGGATGGGTGACGAGCTTGGTTCAAAAAGCTGAAGCCAGCCAAGAGCGTATCAATGAATTTTTAAAAACAGCACCCGAAATCATCAATACCCAACCGAATGAACATTCGGTACAGGGTGAAATTGAGTTTAAAAATGTTTCATTCACCTATCCTGAGACAGGAGTGAACGCACTGCGTGATATTTCATTCAAAGTACACAAAGGTGAGAAGTTGGCCATCGTAGGCCGCACCGGAAGCGGCAAATCTACCATTGCACAACTCATTCTCCGACTCTTTGATACCACAAAAGGTGAGATATTAATAGATCAAAAAAACATCAAAGACAATCACCTCTCTTCATTGCGAAAATCTATTGGATTCGTACCGCAAGAGGTCTTTTTATTCAGTGATACCATTCGCAATAACGTTGCTTTCGGGACAGAAAACCTAAGCGAAGAAGCGATGATTCAGGCCACAAAAGACGCCGATGTCTACCACAATATCACCGACTTCCCAGGCGGTTTTGATACGTTGCTAGGAGAACGAGGAATCAATCTCAGTGGCGGTCAAAAGCAGCGTGTATCTATCGCTCGAGCGATAGCAAAAAATCCATCTGTATTGATTTTCGACGACTGCTTGTCTGCCGTTGACACCGAAACGGAAGAGAATATACTTCATGCCCTGAATCGTATCATGGATGGCAAGACCAGTATCATCATCGCACATAGATTATCTAGTGTAAAAAATGCTGATCGCATCATCGTGCTTGAACGAGGAAAAATAGTAGAAGAAGGTAAACACGATGAGCTCGTAATGAATGGCGGACTTTACGCTCGCATGTACGAGCAACAATTGCGTTCCAACGCTCCAGATCAAGGTGCGCAAGGCGAGCCGTAATCATTCAATACTAAAATCAAATCATTGATGTCCACGATTTGGTCTTCATTGATATCTCCGATGCAGTCGCCCGTACAGAAATAATTCTCTGTGACGATGAGATAGTCGCCCACGGCCACCACCCCATTCTGATCCACATCCGCACAAAACGAATCATCAACAACGATGTTGATGGATGCGCTGCGCTTGTAATTGAAATGCGCCCCATTGGCGAGCACATCGAAAGTATATGACCCGACTGCGTCAGCTGATGGAATTATCTCCAACTGCACCACTGCTGGCGCCGTTACATTGATTGAAGAAAAAATCGCCTGAAAACCATCTGGGAGTCCTTCCACCTCAAATGCTATTGGACCAGCAAATCCTTCGGAGACACTCACTTCATAGATTGCGCTTTGGAAAGGATTTACGTTGACCAAAGCAGGATTCAAGTGTAGAAAATTCACCTCCAATAAAAACATTCCATTATACAAATCCGAAACAGGAATAATGCCGCTTTCGAAGTAAGGATAGTGCATCCATGTACCTTGAAAAACCGGATTATCACCTGAAGGAAAATGATCAAAAAAAGCCACTTCCTGAAGGCTCAAGTTATCGATATTAGAATAATCTATCAAGCGCAGACCAGCAGTGTAATTACTCTGAAAACTCAAGTTCCCGATGTTGTACAGATTGTGATCGATTGCTTCTGTTGGCCCTAAGAAATCGCCCTCATAAATCGGATTGTCCAAATCCTCAACGTTCCAAATCAATGTTCGGGTAAAGTCTGTTTGATTATTAATCTCATCTAATTCATCATTCATCAAAAGATGACGTCCATCTGGTGTGAGCCAGCCTTGGTGACAATAGGATGCAGGAGAATAATTCGTAATTGAAACAGTCTGTATGTCGGTAGGATCTGTAGCGTTCACAATCGTTAAACTCGCGGGGCTGTTGCCATTATAGCAAAAGACTATAATATCACCTTGATAATCTGTATCAGGCCCTGAGTAAGTCATTACCTGCGCTTCATGCGTATAACCATCATCGCTATAACCGCCCGCGATGGTTGGTGCCAGAGGGTTGGATATATTCACTACTTGCAGACCGCCTGAATAGGTATTGGTTCCACAAGCAAATAATAGTCCTGACTCCTCGTGAATGGCGAGTGTATGACACCTTGAAAATCCAGAATAATGAGCATCAGTAGTAAACGTAGCGGGGATCGTTTCTGGATTCCGGAGTCTTGTTAAGTCGAAATTTTGCAACCCGTGATTGCTCGCTTCACTTCCGATAAAAAGATAATTTTGATACGTTCTAAATGTGCGCCAAAGCGAAGGCGTGCTGTAGGTAGGTAAAAAACCAATTTGAATCGGATTGGCTGGATCTTCGATACTAAAAAATGAAACACCATTGTTCCGACCCAAAATCACATATTCCTTTCCGTCCAATGGATCCGTCCAACCCCAGACTTCATTTGTGCTGGCACCACCAATCTCTGAAGGAGGCACATGCGCCCAAAAATCAATATTCTCGCAAGCATAAACTGCGGCTTGACCGAATTCACAAGGAGTTTGAGCGTG
>CANGVZ010000198.1 GCA_947457285.1 Flavobacteriales bacterium
AAATAAAATAAAAGCCTTGCCGAATCCGGTGGCACTTCAAGTGGAAACACAGCGACCACGAGGACAGAGATTCGGTGCGGACAGTTACTACCAAGGTGACAATCGCACTACCGCTGCACGTCTCAACGTATTTGTAAATCTTCCAGAAAAGAAAGAAGGCGCAGCAGATAAAAAAGAAGAGAAACCAAAAGTGGACAATGACGGAAAAGTGAAAGTGGTAATACTTGATGCAAAGCGCGATACCATACGTAATTTCAATCACAAACCCGATAGCGCATTCAACATAATTTATTGGGGAATGGAGCCCAATGGTTTTGACTGGCCGCGCAGAAAAGAGCGTGAAGACAAAGAGAAGCCAGGCGGCATGGTATCGGTGCCCCCCGGAAAGTACACCGTTATTTTTGAATTTGATAAAGTGAAAGATTCATCGGTGGTAGAAATACGTTTCGATCCGCGACTTACATTCAATACGAATGCTTACAACAAAGCAAAAAGGGAAGAGGCGCAGTTGAAAATCTCGGTAGAGCGCGCATCCAAGGTGATGGATGGAATACGCGAGTGTCGCAAGATTATGGAGGTGTATAAAAGTTCGTGGACATTTGTAGAAGACTCTTTAAAGAAAACAATTCTCGCCGAAGCCGATTCGGTGACGAAAAAATTGAATGACATTGAGCAGATGTTATTTTCTCCAGAAAATCAAAAAGGAATACGTGACGATTCAAAGTATATCATTTCTGATTTGTACAATGCCTCTGGCTACGTGTCACAAGGTTCGGTAGAGTCAGGTTCAAATGCTCAGCGCGCATTCGAAATCGCCGATCAGCGCACCAAAGAATTGTCGAAAGCCTTCAACGATTTCCTCGAAAAATCTTGGACCCCCTGGCGCACCAACGCCGACAAAATCGAAATCAAAAAAGGAAAAACGATAGAGCCGGTGAAATAGAGCGACAAGCGACAGAGCGACGCAGCGACGGAGGGACCAATTCGCAATAACTAATTCGCAATAACTAATTCGCAATAACTAATTCGCGATGACTGGTTCGCAATTCTGAATTCCTCCCTTGTTCCCCACCTGCCCATGAATGGGCAGGCTATTAATGTTTATCTTTTCCCCCCTATTTCCTATATCCTATTTCCTATCGGTCCCTCCGTCCCTAAGTCACTAGTACCTTAACTAGTCGCTAGTATCTAGTCGTTAGTCACTAAACTAGTCACTAGTATCTAGTCGTTAGTATCTATCACCACCCTCGCGCTGCTTCTGATTCCTTTGCTGTCGATGGCGTTGACTAAATATAATCCTGCGGGGAGGTGATCGATGAAGAGGGTTTGTTCTTGGGCGCCGCTGAAGATTTCGTTGTGCACCATTTTACCATTCATATCAAAAATCATCGCGTGTTGAATGGCGTTTTCTGCTTTGAGGAATATCCGATCCCGCGCGGGATTGGGATAGATTGAAATTTTGTTCCTCTCCGAAAGTTCACTCAATCCGCTAAGCGAACAGTCGGTCACAATCTCATTCCCGCATGCGTCGATTTTTAGGACCCAGGGGAGTTGGAAGGCTCCTGTTTCATCATTTAACGCTTGACTATAGCCAGAAGAAATGATGCAATCATCAGGAGTAATTTCAATATCCGACAACCAATAAGAGCCTCCCGGGGGATTGAAATATTCGTCTGGTGGTGAGAAAATGCTGTTCCATTCAGTTTGAAAATCAGCATCAAGTTTCATAATTCTTGGGCCAGAATAATTCGGCATCGTTTCTGAAAAACCTTGATACATAATGACGATGCCGCCATCATCAGTTACCTCGGCGTCCCATATCCAAACTTGCAACCAACTTGGTGAAACATATAATTCTTCAGTCAACTCCCCAGATTCGGGATTTAAGGCAACAGTTTTGATTGAGCCATAATATCCTGTAGTAAAGTTTCCAGGCAAAGGGGTTTCATTTATTTCATGATAAGTGTACAAGAGCCTGCCGTATATGTCCAAACATAAAATAGGGTCTGTGAATGCTAGGGCTTCATCATCTTCCATTTGATTAACTTCCCATATTTCCTCACCAGTAATTGCATTGTAGCAGGTCAAGTAATTTCTGCGTCCGTCTAACCAGATGTGATGAAAGGCCACATAAACGAACGAGTCTCTAACGGCGAAAGAGTTTGGAACCAAGAAATTATAATTTAACTCTATTTCAAATTCAAACAGAAGTTCTCCCTCCGATGAATATCTTTTCATAGGCAGAATATTGTAGGCTTCACCAGGAGAAGTCAAGCCCAAGACGAAGTCTCCGTTGCCAAGTTCTCCGCCTCCCCAATAATGCGCATATCCGCCTGAATTATCAAATTGCTGCCATTGAATTTGTAATTCAGAGTCATATTTAATTATAAACGGTCCATTGTAACCTGCAGCCAACAAATAACCATCATCCGTCGTTTTAAAAAAACTATTGTGAGCTCCAGCATAAATAGTGTTTTCAAATTCGAAGATATTGGTAAGCCCTTCAAAAATCCCGTTTGTAGAAACTTTCATGAGATCAAACTTTGGATCGAGATTATTAGTTCCGTACGCGGTTGGAATAATATAAGAACTATCACTTTCGCTAACTTCAATGCCCAAGCATTCACCCGAGTATTCAGTCAAGTATACGTTGTTGAATTGAGCCTTAACAGTTAACCCGGTTAGCAAAGCAATCCAGCAAAGGAGTAGTCTCAATTTCAATCTCATCGTTCAATGATTGTCTGGTTAGTGAAAATTAATTTTCCATCCTTTCGCAGATCAATTATGTAGCTGCCATTTACCCATTTATTCACATCAATGACCCATTCATTTTTACTCTTAGTTAAAACTTCGACTGGAATTTCTCTACCGGTTAAATCTCGAACGATCATTACGCTGTCGCTTATATCTTCGACCTGAGATTGAATTTGTACGTAGGTACTAGCTGGGTTAGGGAAGGATTTAATTTCAGAACTAATCTCCTTTGGATTTGGTTTAAAAGATGAACGGGTACTAGGAATTCCAATGGGATATTCTAGGTCTCCGTGATAACCAGATGGATCAAACTTGTTTATAATCAAATCCGCCATCCTGCATGTCATTGGCAGTTCAGGTATGATATAGTTCGATGCAAACCCATCATAGTTCAGTTGAATGATTGAATCCGTTGTACCGTAAGACATTGTTTCCTCAATCAGTTCTTTAAGCTTTATGAGATCCTTACTTTCCATTGAAGACTCTCTGATGTTGAGAAGCCTATTATTAATGATTGACATCATAAGATCAAAATTGAAATCACTTTGAGCATTCATCAATTCATTATGACCAGAGGATATAATGTTCAATTTCGAATTGAATTCTTCAATTGCAGGCGTCTTATTTATAATTAGACTGTCGAGTAAAACGTTTTTTAACTCCTCGCTAATAGCACTATAAAGCAGATATGATGCCTCGTTTTGTTGTAATTCTAATATCCCCTTAGCATCAATATTTGATAGAGCCGAGAATATAGAGTCTTTCTCCCATAACGTAAGTGGAGTTTGCAACGAATCGAGTTTTGCCAAAGATTCTCCGTTTTTAAGTGAGGAAATATTACTCATTAAGATGTTCATAAGCATTGATCTTGGCAAATCTGATTCTTTGTCTAAAATTTCAATTATTCTGTCTACGGTCAGAGCTGGACTGACTCCTGAAAGTTCGTTGAATCTTTGAACTAGGTTTGACGAATTTATAGATTCAATTAAGTATTGATAGTATTCTGGGTTACCATCATCCTTGTAGTTTTCGAGCAGTTGTTTTTTTTCGTTGTAATCTGCTAATAAATCATCCACTGCTACGCTTATTGACGCAGAACCACATTCTGGACTCTGCCCATTACCGAAGTAGTCTACAGTTAAAGATAAGGGAGAATCAAATCCCTGAACTCGGGTGGTATTGTTCGATACTTCTTGGGGTCTTCCAACATAATTGTGAACGGTAATTACGTTATCCCAGATATTGCGACCAGCGGGCAGAGAGTTAATTGGACTTTGATAGGCATCAAAAACATTTGAATAACTAATGTTTGGGGCAAATAGAATATTGGCATTAATTCCAGCGCTGGTTGAGTTGACATTGTTTGCATTGATCTCAACATGGAGGTCATTATTTGAAAATTCGTTGCACCGAAATGTTGTACCATTGATGGAGGGGGTTCCGCTGCTTCTATTGGTATTAAAAAATCGAATTCCATAAGTGTTTCCGCGGAAACGATTGTCAATAACATCTATGAGATTGGCACCGCCTCCATTAATATAAAGTCCAACTCGCTGGTTTGAGGTGGCGCCAGAAATAATGAAGGTATTTCTTTTAATGATTGTTGTTGAGGGTGAATTCAAGTAAATACCATATGCCGGGCCTCTATGAAAGGTTAATTCGACACCGCCCTGACTACCATTTGGATTTCCATTAAAGAGAATGAAGTTGTTAACCCATGGCGTGGTTGCTGGATTATTAATAAAGCTTGCGGGAATGGGGTTCGTAATTGGTGAGGGTGCTACATTCATCGCTCCAAAGTCGCAACTTTCAAAAGTACTACCACTCGCCAGACTTGACGCCCATATGCCGCGATAGCATCTAAAAATAACTCCACTGATTTTCAGGGGGGTACCTAAAAAAGTGGAACTAGCTCTGATTCCGTAAACAAAACCTAAAAATCTACAAGGAATTATTTGCTGCCCCGCCTGTGAAGGTAATAATATGCAATGCCCGGAAATTAATCGTAAAGCTGCTTGATCATCAACAGTTACAGGGTTTTCTTCATCCCCATCAGAGTTGTCATTATCTGCGATGGTTGGACTTGAGTTTATCCAGGTGCATCCTTCAAATCTTATGTTCGTTGATTGACGAATTAGCACTCTTTCTCTCAGAATATCTCCTGAAGTAAAGTGATCTGTATTTACTTCGAAAGTGCAACGTCTAAAAGCCGACAGATTTTGATAAGTCGCTGTACCATATCTTGAAAATGCAATATCCCTTCTATTATTTCTGAAAGTTGATTGATCTGCTCGAATAAAACCTCCAGAATTCCATGTTTGCGTGTTCGACATTATATCGGTGTCGATGGTCCCTTGATATAGTTTAACGGCGATATCTGCGTATTCAATTAATGAATTTTTATCAATCCAAATACCTCCTTGATTGGTTAGACCGTCATTATTAATGGCAGGGATGAAAAGGTTGCTGCTCATCGAAATGTCATTTTGCGAATACGAAATAC
>CANGVZ010000199.1 GCA_947457285.1 Flavobacteriales bacterium
AGAAAAGCGAACACAGTCTAAACATACGTCTAGAACCTACGCCAGATATTGCCAAAAGTTTAGGCGCGATTAAAAAAGAAGGGCAAATCCTCATCGGTTTCGCACTGGAAACAGAAAACGAAGAAGTGAACGCACAATCAAAGATGAAGCGAAAAAACTTTGATATGATCGTGTTGAATTCTTTGAAAAATGAAGGTGCCGGATTTGGTGGAGATACAAATAAAATCTCCTTATTTTGGCCTGACAATAAACGAAAGGATTTTGGGTTAAAGCGCAAGTCCGAAGTGGCTCGAGATATCGTAGCCGAGTTGGTTGAACTATTGAATCTATGAGAAGAAATTTTTTAATAATTGCATTATTAGCTTTAAACGCGTTTGGGGCGTTGGGGCAAGAATTGAATTGCAATGTGACCATCATTCAGCCCCAGGTGATCATGGCTGATCCGCAGATTTTCCAAACAATGGAACTTGCGATGGAAGAGTTCATTAATAATAGAAGATGGACGAAAGACGATTGGCAGCAAAGCGAGCGTATCGACTGCAACATGCAGATCACGGTTGAGTCGCAACCTAGTCAGCGTCAATTCAAGGGAAGCATTCAAATAGGAAGTAGCCGACCCGTTTACAACTCAGATTACAAAACTCCGATCGTAAATATCAACGACCGTGACTTTGAATTCACTTTCAATGAAAACACACAGATCGTTTGGAGCGTGGATCAACATCGCGACAACTTAAGCAGCGTATTGGCGTTTTATGCTAATCTCATTCTTGCATCGGATTACGATACTTTTTCCCCTGAAGGAGGGACAGAACATTATCTAATCTGCCAGACCATTGTGGGTAATGCACAAAATGCAGCAGAGCCTGGATGGCGCGCCAACGAGAAAGGACAGCAAAACCGCTATTGGCTCATTGAAAACATAGTGACACAAACATTCAAGCCCTTGCGAGATTGCCTCTACAACTATCATCGCAAAGGCATGGATAAGATGTTTACTGAACTAACGGCAGCGCGAAAGATAATGACCGATGCTATCTTGGCGCTAAACGACATTCATAAAATAAAACCTAGCTCCTACAACATGCAGGTTTTCTTCTATGCAAAATCGGATGAGATTATCAACATCTTCAAACCCCTTCCTGTCGCGGATAAGCAAGCGGTATATGAAATGTTGAAAAAGCTTGATCCCGGAAACATCATGAAGTACGATCAAATGATGAAATAATATGCTGAAGAATTTACAAGTGATCAATTATGGATTGATAGATGAGGTGGCGTTGAAGTTTGATCGCGGATTCACGGCTATCACTGGTGAAACGGGAAGTGGAAAATCCATTCTACTTGGAGCTTTTGGCCTCTTGCTTGGCGAACGTGCAGATAGCAAGTCTATCAAATATCAAGACAAAAAATGTATTGTAGAAGCCGTTTTCGATATTGAGAATTTTTCATTAAAAAAATTCTTTGAAGAAAACGACCTGGACTACGAAAAGCAATCGACCATCCGCAGGGAAATCGCTCCTGGCGGCAAGTCTAGAGCATTTATCAACGATACACCCGTATCGCTGCAGGTATTAAAATCTCTCGGAGAACAGCTCGTAGATATTCATAGTCAACATGAAAATTCCATTTTAGGTGATCGCAGTTTTCAATTCGGAATACTCGATGCGTATGCTCAAAACGATGCTCTCTTGAAGGAATACCGCGAATTGTTCAAACATTATAAGACACTCGTTCAAGAGCTTCATGACCTCAAAGAAAATGAAGCGCGTATGAAGCAAGACCTCGATTATTATACGTTTCAACTAGAGGAACTCAAAAAGATAGGACTCGAAAACATTGATCAAATCGCATTAGAAGACGAACAAAGTACGCTCAATAATGCGGGTACAATTAAGACTATCATCTCTGGCATCGTCGATACTCTTGATGGAGAACAAGGCGGAATTTTACCAGCTCTTTCAAGCTGCAAGAGCAGTTTGCAAAAAATCAGTGCTATCAATAAACAGCTTGATGATTTTCTTCAACGACTGGAATCTGTAAGTATTGAGCTGCGCGAGATATCGCGCGACTTGGATCTTTACAGCGACAGTGTTTCGATTGATCCAGGGCGAATGGAGGAAATTAATGATTTGTTAGGTCAACTTTTTCACCTTCAGCAAAAGCATCGTCTTGCCAATACGGCAGAACTGATCGAGCTGCGAGATTCTTTAGAAGAAAAAGTAGGAAAATATGCATCTGTAGATGAAGAAATTCATCGATTGGAAAAGGAAATTGAAAAAACCGAACAAACGCTCGGTTTGATTTCTGAAAAGCTTTCAAGCTCCAGAGAAAAAGCAAGTGTAAAGGCAGCAAAAGATGTGGCTGCATTTTTCGAAGATTTAAGTCTACAGCATGCAGAGTTAATCTTTGATTTAAAGCCATCAAAAGATTTTCATCACTACGGAAAAGATGAAATACAAATTCTTTTCAGAGCAAACAAAGGCGGTCAACTTTTACCCATCAAACAAGTAGCATCGGGAGGTGAAATATCGAGAGTAATGCTGGCCTTAAAGGCATCGGTAAGTAAGTTGAATCAACTGCCAGTATTGATTCTTGACGAAATAGATCAAGGTGTGAGTGGCGAGGTCGGAAAGAAGATTGGTTCGATACTCAAGCGCATGAGTGGTGAAATGCAACTCATCACCATCACACATTTGCCGCAGATAGCTGGCCAAGCGCAACATCACATGAAAGTCTTCAAAGAAACAGGGGAAGATACCACCACCACGAAAGTCTCTCAACTCAATCAAGAAAAGCGCATCCAAGAAATCGCGGAGATGCTCAGTGGAAAGAATGTCACCAAAGCATCTCTTGAAAATGCAAAAGAGCTCATGCAATAGCACGAGCTCTTTTTTTCTGAATTATTTTTTCTTAGAAAGAAAAGTCTATACCAAAGGTCGGAAGAATCGGTAATTGATCCACGCGTTCTGCCGTGATACGATCGATGTAGAAGACATTTGCACGATTGTAAGCGTTTGTTACACCAGCGTTCAACTCCAGAGCGCTATGCTTGAATTTAATATCCTTGCGCAAATTGAAATCGAGGCGGTGATAGTACGGCAGACGACCACCATTCAAGTTGCCGTATTGAATAGTGAGAGCGTCAGCGTTTTGGGTTAAATAATCCGAAGCGATTCCTCCTGAAGTTCCGGTAGCTTGATAATAACCTTGAGTCTGAGTAAATGGCAGACCGCTACCGAGGTTCCATCTCATTGAAACTTCCCATGTTCTCTTTTCTCCAAACTTTTGAGAGGCCACAAAGTTTATGTTATGACGTCGGTCGAAGACTGGATCATACCAAGCGAAGCCGTCCCAACGACGCACTCTACCGAGTGAATAAACTAAATAGAGATAAGTATTTTTCTCCTCATATTTCAATACCACATCTGCGCCCGCAGCCCATCCGCTTTCTACGATGAAATCTTTGCGAAGCACATCAGGTCTAAAGAAATTAGCAGCGTCATCAGGGAAGAGCTTATTTCTATTCAGATTGGTAACCTGAGTGAAATCTCTGTAATAACCCTCAACGTTCAAGTTGAGTTTTTCTGTGATGTCGAATTCAAATCCAGCTATGTAATGAATCGCTTTTTGCAATGGATTTGCAACTTCTCTAACTTCTTCATTGGGAGTAGTGAATTCTGACTGGAGATTATCTGGGCCAGCAAGGAAACCGTAAAATAGGTTGACAACATCCCTGTCGCTATTTGTGGCCATGAGGTTTTGCGAATAAATACCCGCAGCACCTTTAAAGCGCAAACGCTCGGTGGCTTTGAACTTAAATCCTAATCTGGGTTCAGGGCTGAAAACACTGAGGGCAGCGTAGTACTGAATGCGCAGTCCTGGTTCGATAATCAATCGTTTACGATTGTATTTATAGCTCACATAACCGTTTAATTCAGTGGTGCTCTGCTCTTGTTCGATGATTATTCCAAGTGGATTGAAGCTATTAAACTTCGTGCTGAAACCAACGATATCCAATCCATATTGAAGGGCATCTTCACCAATACTGTATTTAAAGTCCAAACCGAAGTTGAAACTTGTTATGGTGTCAGCGCGCGGAGCATTATTTTCTTCAAACAAAGCAATGCCATATCTACTGCGTGAAAAATTACCGCTAATAAGAACGGGGGTTCCTTGCGGTACCACCACGAAATTACCACCAAAACCGACGTTATTCCAGCTGAGGTTTGACAAGTTTTGATAACGTGTTACCTCATCTTCAAAAGAAAATCCGAATAGGTTGAGCTTTGAACCATTTGTTCCATTGAAAGAAACCTTACCATATAAATCGGAATAATTAAAAGGGAGGCCGTCGCCATCATTCACGTAAGGATACAATACTTGTGAAGACTGGTCCAAATAGGAGTGTTTTCCACTCAGTACAAATGAAATCCCACCTCTAGTGTCTGACTGCTTTACGATAGGCCCTTCGACGAGCGCGCGAGCTCCAAAAGGGTTCACACCCGCGCGGCCCTTGATTTCTTTTTTATTACCATCTCGAGTGGTGATATCCATCACCGATGAAATACGACCGCCATATTGAGCTCCAAATCCGCCTGTGTATACATCTGCATTCGCGATAATTTCGGTATCAAAAACTGAAAATAAACCGATGCTGTGAAATGGATTATATACAATCATTCCATCGAGCAATACTTTGTTTTGAACTGGGCTACCACCACGGATGAAAATCTGACCGCCTTGGTCTCCCGTGCTCACAAAACCAGGCAGAGTGGTGAGTACTTGCACGAGATCTGGCTGTCCGCCTACAGAAGGAATACGTTTGATATCTTGGATACGAATGGACTCGACAGAAATATTGACATTGTTTTTTTGATCACTCTTGTCGCTGCTGATCTCAATCTCACCGAGTTCGTTGACACTTACCTCAAGATTAATATTGATGTTGGTGATTCGATTGTCTTCGATTTTCACCTCTTGACGAAACTCTTTAAACTCGCTCGACTTTGCGATAAGTGTGTAGGTGCCGGCTGGAATTTTGGTAATCGAATAATAACCGTTTTCATCGGTAACAGATCCGAATGTGGTACCGTCCAATCCGACGGTGATGAAGATGGCTGGCTCGCCATTTTCGGCATTTTTCACAAATCCTCTCAGAGTACCTTGTGAAAGGAGCGCCAGAGCAGAAAAACAAAAGGCCAAGCCTAGTAGTATTTTTTTCAAAAACATCTTTACAGGTTTCGTGCGGAC
>CANGVZ010000200.1 GCA_947457285.1 Flavobacteriales bacterium
AACCAATGATGGTCAAGATAGCACCGATAAAGTTTTGGTTGACTTCCAAACTGAATGGAAGAATACCATTCAACAATGTGAACGCAGCGATTACGATCAATGCATCGTGGAAAAGTGCCACAGCCGCACCGATTGCGAAATCGATTTTTCTGAATCGGATGAAAATATAAAGACCAACAAGTAGCAATGAAATAATTCCAGCCCAGATTGCTTCGCGACGGAAGTCATCACTCATCGAAGCATCTACCTTGTATGATGAATCGCTATTCATGCCAGGACCAACTTTATTAAGTGCCTCTTTCACTTTGGCAGAAACCACAGCATCAGCATTTGGGTCGGTGCTATTGATAAGGAAGTTGGTAGTTACTTTAAAGCTTGTAGAACCGGTTCCTACGCTTTGAACGAGCACAGAACCTTTATTTCCTTGGTCATCTACTAGCGTTGACTCGAGCGCTTGACGCAATGCATCTGCATCCACAGGCTGAGGAGACTCCACTATATACGATGTACCACCAATGAAGTCAACACCGAGGTTGAAACCTCTAAATGCCCATGAACCGATACCTGCAGCAATGATGATTATAGAAATCGCATAGAATAACTTTCTCTTTCCAACGAAGTCATAATTCACATTGGTGAACCAGTTCTTGGTGATGTTGCTAGAGAACGTAATTTCTTTCTTGTTTTCAAGACGGCGATACAAAATCAAACGAGCGATAATGATAGCTGTAAACAAGGTAGTGAAAATACCGATGATAAGAGTCGTTGCGAAACCTTTGATTGGTCCTGAACCTACCAAGAAGAGGATGATACCCGTGATAAGTGTAGTAGCGTTACCGTCGAGGATCGCGCTGATCGCTTTCAAGAAACCATCTCTCATCGCAGTACTGATATTCTTACCGTGACGTAATTCTTCTTTTACACGCTCGTAAATAAGTACGTTCGCGTCAACCGCCATACCCATTGTAAGAACGATACCCGCGATACCAGGCAATGTCAATGCACCACCGAGAGAAACCAATGCACCAATGAGGAAGAAAAGGTTTGCAATCAATGCCACGTTCGCTGCCCAACCCGCCCATGCGTAGTAGAAAATCATGTAGATCAAAATCACCAAGAAAGCGATGATGAATGACCAAATACCAGCCTTGATGTTTTTCTCTCCTAAAGATGGACCTACTGTTACTTCGTCGATAATCTTAGCTGGAGCAGGAAGTGAACCCGCCTTCAAAAGACCAGCAAGGTCTTTCGCTTCTTGAATTGACTTCTCTCTTTGATCAGCACCCTGACCGAAAGTGATCACAGAACTTCCATTAGGAATTTCACTATTTACGCTAGGAGCTGAATAAACCAGGTTATCCATTACAATAGCGATAGGACGCTTGTTGTCTGCAGCGTTCTTCTTGGTCATTTCTCTCCATAGCGGAGTGCCTTTTTCGCTATCCATTCTCATTTCCACAGTCACTTCACCAGTGATTGGGTCGAAATCTTGACGTGCGTCGATGATTGACTTACCATCGAGCTCAGCCTTTCCTCTTAATGAAGCATCTTTGATAGCGTAGAGCGAAGCAATGTTCTTTTCAACCTTTGCTCCCCACAAGAGTCGACATTCAGCAGGAAGTACAGCTTTAGCCTCTGGTGAAGAAATAAGACGGTTGAATGCTGCTGTATCAGATACTGCTGCATAACCGACCATTGCGCTACCCATTGGAACCTGAGGGTTCAAAAGAGCAAAAAGAGGATTCTTCTTTCTCAATTCTTCCTTAGTCAACAAGCTATCTGCCTTCACTGTATTGTCGGCATAGAAGTTTCTAATTGAATCTTGCTGTGCCTTGTTCAATGTTGTGTCAGCAAGCGCTGCAAACATCAAAGAGTCTTTTTGTGAACGAAGTGAATCTGTTGAGAAGAATTGTGGAGCCAACTTTTTACCGAGGCGAGTATTCGCTTCGCTCAAAGCGCCGATAACTTCGGTATTGAAGTATGTATCCCAAAATTCGAGATTCGCAGTGCTCTTTAAGTTTTTACGCACGCGCTCTCTGTCGTCAACTCCTGGAAGTTCAACGAGGATACGGCCAGAAAGAGATTGTTTTTGCACGTTTGGCTGCGTAACACCGAATTGGTCAATACGCTTACGAATGATATTTTCAGTGTTGCTGATAGCGATATCCGCTTCTTCGCGCAACGTCTTGATAACATCGTCATCAGAGGTTTTTGCTGGGAATTTCTCTTGTGTTTCGAGGTTGTTGAAGATTCTCCACAACTCGAGACCGCCGCTGTTGCGTTTCCATGCTTCTTCAAAGAGGGTGATATAATCGCTACCGCTAGACTTCTGAGCTTCGATTGCATCAGCAATTGACTTTCTGAAAGCTGGGTTTGGATTATCACCACTGATAGCTACAATCATCTCTGGGATAGACACTTCGAGCGTCACTGACATACCACCCTTGAGGTCGAGACCAAGTCCCAACTCGTGTTGCTTCAAATAGCTGTAAGAGTGCCCCATCAAAGGATACACTTTAGCCTCAGAGCTATCACGAAGGATTTTCTTTTCAAGGGCGAAAATAGCAGAGTCTGCCGCACCACCAGTCAAGCCAGTAGTAGAGATAGAGTCAACCGCAATTTGATGCGCTTGTTTTTCGAAATTACGAGCAACCCAACCGAATGAGAGTTGGTAGGCTACTGCTAACGTTAATAGGATTACAAAAACCCAAGTAAACGATTTATTCTGCATGGATCAATTAATTTGGAAAGGTTTCCTTTTTAGGGGCGCAAATATAAGCAATGACACCCGTTCTACGAAATTGAAGTTATTGCACTAAAACACAATTGGCTATCAACGGATTAGACAACAAAAACGCCCTCCTGAACATAAGGAAGGCGTTTATTTTTGTTTAACCTCTAAATTCTAACCTATTGTAGATTACCCAATAAAGCCATTCGCCTTAGCGCGCTTCATGGCCTCGTTCAAACCGATCTTATTGATGGTCTTCATACCTTTTGGGGTAACGCGTAGTTCAATCCAGCGATTTTCTTCAGCAAGCCAAAAACGCTTGTATTGAAGGTTTGGATAAAACTTACGACGAGTTTTAATATTGGAGTGGGAAACATGGTTTCCTGTGATCGTCTTCTTTCCTGTGATTTCGCAAATACGTGCCATATCTTTAAAGTTTTAACCCTTTAAATTGGGGGTGCAAATAAACGAAGAATTTTCCAACAATCAACGGTTTATTTGTAAAAATTCTTTTCTCAGTAGGTTTAATGCGGCATTCGAGGCCATAATAATGTTCCTCTCCCTGCTTTTTCCGAGTCGAAGTTTGGTGCAAACGGCTCTTTCCTTGTTTGCGGCGGCGACCCAAATCGTTCCCACTTTCACACCGTCACTGTCATCTGGACCTGCCACACCGGTGGTTGACACAGCATAGTCCGCTCCGAATGTCTTGACGGCACATGAAGCCATCGCCAATGCCACCTCCTCAGAATACACCGTATGCTCGGCTATAAGCTCTGGACTAACGCCAAGTTCTGCAATTTTTATCTTCTCGTTATAGGTAATAAGCCCGCCCAGAAAATAAGAGCTACTGCCTGGAATGTCGGTTATTAAATGGGAAATCATCCCTCCTGTGCAGCTCTCAGCCACGGCAATCATGGCCTTTTCTGCAATCAATTTCTTTCCAACCACACTTGCGAGCGTATCTTTTTCAAAACCGAATACATGCTCGCCAATTATTTCAAGTAGTTCCCTCTCCTTTTTTTCAATCTGACTTTTCAACTCCACTTCGCTTCCCCCGCCATATGCAGACATCCTCAATTTTACGGCTCCTGGAGATGGTAGGTACGCCAATTTGATATTGAGCTCCTCCAAGCTATCTTCCCATGCACTGATTTGATCCGCGAGAAAACTTTCACCAACACCAGTTGTCAAGATTGTTCTATGAACGATGGACGGGCGTTTGAAAAAATCTAAAACTCTTGGAAAAACCTCATTTTCCATCAGCCACTCCATTTCGTAAGGCACGCCAGGCATCGATACGATTACCTTACCATCCTTTTCGAACCACATGCCGTTTGCTGTACCACGCAAATTATGAAGCACTGTGCAGCCTTTAGGCATTAGAGCCTGATCCTCGTTCACTTTGAGCACAGGTAATCCTCTTGATCGGAAAAAAGTTGAGACACGCTCCAGCGTCTCTGCATCTATTTCCAAAGGCATATTGAAATATTCAGCAAGAGTTTTCTTGGTGACATCATCCTTGGTAGGACCAAGACCACCGGTAATTAAAACGAGCGAAGAGCGCGAAAGCGCTTCTTCGAGCATATTGACGATCTCTTCCTTACTATCTGCGATAGCGGTCGTCCTGTGAACACGAATACCAATGGTATTGAGATGTTCACCCATCCACGCAGCATTGGTGTTGATGGTTTGACCTATCAAAATCTCGTCGCCAATGCTGATGATTTCTGCTTGCATGATATAATTATTTCCAGCGGGCAATCACCGTTTCATTCCCTTTGGTAACGTCACCAATCTTTGCGATGATCTCTGTTCCTATTGGGAAGAACAAATCCACCCGACTGCCAAACTTGATAAATCCGAATTGTTCGTTGCGACTTACTTTCTGTCCGGGCTTTACATAGTAAACGATACGTCTGGCAACGGCGCCGGCGATCTGTCTCAAAAGGACTTCTTGTCCAGGTTTGCGCTCAATCACCACGGTAGTTCTCTCATTTTCTGTGCTGCTTTTGGGATGCCACGCTACCAGATAAAGTCCTTCATGGTATTTGGTGTACTTCACTTCTCCTTCACAAGGCACCCAGTTGGCGTGCACATTGATCGGAGACATGAATATCGAAACTTGAATTCTTTTTCCTTTAAAATATTCTGGTTCTTCCACTTCTTCAATCACCACCACCTTGCCATCGCAAGGAGCCACCAACTCGTCAGCAGCCGCGCGATTCGTGCGGGAAGGCAAACGGAAGAATTGTAAAAAGAGGAAAAAAATCACAACGCCTGCAAAGGTCAAAAACCAATTTACCCAAGCGATGGAAATGAAATTAAAAGCTAATACCAGGATGATAGAGATAACTAAAAATGCAGTCACCAAAATCTTGGTGCCTTCCTTATGAATGGTCATAACTTAGTGATAAATTTTAGATAGAAAATAACGAGCGGGAGCGCCAATAAAAGGCCATCGAAGCGATCCAAAACGCCTCCGTGGCCGGGTATAATTTTACCTGAATCTTTTACTCCAT
>CANGVZ010000201.1 GCA_947457285.1 Flavobacteriales bacterium
AGAAAACGCGCGCTAATCTTCGCCTATCTGGGCTTTATGATTGGCACCATGAGCAGTGCGATTGTGCCCAATACCTCCGATCCGCATTTGAATTACATATTGTTCATTGGAACAAGAATTCTTACAGGCCTCACAGGTGGATTGTTGGGTGGATTGGTGATGAGTATTGTTGGAGATGTGATACCGCTTGAGCGCCGAGGGCGAGCAATGGGTACGATCACCCTAGCATTTTCTTTGGCCTCCATTTTGGGAATGCCGCTAACACTGACACTCGTTGATTTTTTCAAAAATAATTGGCATGTTCCATTCTATTTTGTGAGTGCATTGAGCCTTCCGATTTGGATAATTGCATTCCGAGCCATTCCTCCAATGAATGCGCACATGCTCAATCGAACAGGAGCATATAACAGATTGGACACTATTAAGGCCGTTTTTTCTACACCTCAACAACGCAGTGCTTTGGTGTTTACGATGCTGCTTGTGCTTGGACAATTTACTGTCATTAGTTTCTTAACGCCCTACAACATCAACAATGTTGGACTTCAGCAGAATGATGTAAAATACATTTATCTCGTTGGTGGAATT
The DNA here is from genome assembly GCA_947457285.1 of Flavobacteriales bacterium. GTDB lineage: Bacteria > Bacteroidota > Bacteroidia > Flavobacteriales_D > Sanyastnellaceae > JAIXWP01. Next base: position 586 of record CANGVZ010000201.1, read on the forward strand.
TGTACTGTAGCTTCTGGAATGCTGGTAGGTAAAGCCGTGGACAAATTTGGCCGTTTTCGCATGTTTACCATTTTCGCTTTCATTTCTATCATCCCTATTCTTGTTGCCACCAATCTTCCAAAAATAGGCTTATGGGTAGTGCTTTCGAATGCAGGTTTATTCTTTACTGTCATCAGTGGAAGAATGATTCCCGCAAATACAATCATCACCGCAGTAGTTGACCCAAAAAATCGGGCTGGTTTCATGAGTCTCAACAGTGCTGCGCAGTCCATTGCATCAGGAAGTTCCGCCGCTATTGCCGGCATGATCATCTACCAAGCAGATGAACATAGCCCTCTAGAGAATTATAATTATGTGGGTTACCTCGCCATCGCCGCAACGATGCTGGCGCTGGTAGTATTGAGAAAACTGAAGAAGATGGAGTAGTCAAATTCGCAATTCGGAATTCGCAATTCGCAATTCACAATTCGGAATTCGGAATTCAGAATTCAGAATACTGTGCCTTTAATAATGGCCTTCTGTTCCTTTGACTTTTTACGCGCGGCGTATTCATGTTTGCCCAATTGCTTCATATCCTCTAGTCCTACCAAATCGAACAATCCACCTTCTCGTTCGTAATCCGATTTATAGTGCGCCAAACTTTCAAGAACTGTATGATCAATGAGATACGAGTTTTGAAAATCAATCACAATGTGGCTTTTCCTGGGAAGATTATCGAGAGCTGATTTCAACTTGATATAGTTTGAAAAAACCGCTGAATGAAGTACATCAACTACAACTTTTCCATCTATTTCAGATATTGTAAATAGAGGTTTAAACATTACCTTAAGGGGTAATCCGTTCAACAAGTGAATAATCATCTTGAGTATAATACCCGCAGCGATTCCGACCAATAAATCGGTAGCAAGTGTCACAACAATGGTGGTAATAAAAATCAAAAGCTGCTCCTTTCCTACCGCATATGTATTGTAGAATTCCTTGGGTGATGCCAGTCGGAACCCAGTATAGATAAGCATTGCTGCTAGAGCGGCAAGCGGAATTTTATGAAGAACAAAAGGAAAGAAAGCAACAAAAACCAATAGAAATAAACCATGAAAAACATTTGACCACCATGTCTTTGCGCCGTTGTTGATATTCGCAGAACTTCGAACTATTTCAGAAATCATAGGTAGTCCGCCAATCAAACCAGCAATAGTATTTCCGACTCCAACCCCAATCAAGTCTCGATTCATATTCGATTTACGATGGTAAGGATCCAAACCGTCAATCGCCTTGCTACTTAGCAATGATTCGAGGCTGCCCACTAGCGCAAACATGATGATGTATTTTATGCCAGTGCCAGAAAATACTTGACTAAAATCAGGGAATGTGATGGCAGAAAATAAGTTATCAGGCAAGGTGACTAAAAAACGAGGCCCAACCGTATACTCGTGATGATCAAGAAAAAGGTAACTGTGTTCATGTTCTAGATCAAAGAAAATCCCCATCGGTATCGCCAAAAGGATTACGACCAGTGGTGCAGGTATCATTTTGACGTATTTATTCTTAATCAATGGCAAACCGAACAATATCATCAAGCTGACCATACCGATGATTAGAATTTCGGGGTTGTAATGTGAAAACGCGGAGGGTATTTCAGACATCATCTCAAGTGTTTCAGTGGACTGTGCCTTTACACCCACTAAAGTGAAAATCTGTTTAGTGGCTATAATGATACCAATCGCCGCGAGCATGCCGTGAACTGCAGCAGAGGGGAAAAAGTCGGAAAGAATGCCAGATCTCAACAAGCCAAAAGCAATTTGCAAAATACCGGCTACGACAATACAAGCCAAGGCTAGCTGATAGCCTCTGAATGCATCACCATTTCCCAATTCTTGAACAGCTCCTAAGGCTATCACTATTAGTCCTGCAGCGGGCCCCTTAATGGTGAGATTGGACCCACCGAAGAAGCTCACTATTAAACCACCAATTGCTGCCGTGAAAATTCCTGATACCGGAGGAAAGCCGCTCGCCATGCTTATTCCCAAGCAAAGGGGAAGCGCTATTAAAAAAACAAGAAATCCCGACATGATATCAGATTTCCAATTCTCTTTTAAACCTTGAATGCCTGTTTTTGGCAATATATTTTTTGTGGTCATTTTATTTAATTTAATGAGTGAGTAATGGTTGTAGTTCCCAAAAAAAGTCGTGCATAAATGCGGATAAGGGTTATTCCTGAAAAAACAAAAACTATGGAGTTGACCACGGCCAATAGAATCTGGTCACTATGAATGTGACTAAAAATCAAATCCTCACCAATGAATGTGGGCGAAATGGGAAAGCCCATTATACCAAGCACTGAAAGGAAAAACAAAAAAGCCCACACAATGCTGATTCCGTGGTATCCGTGATACGTTACTAAATCAAAATTCAAATGAACCTTTTGCTTAACAATCCAGAGCACAATCAGTCCAAGTGCTCCAAAAACTAGGATACCACTGATAAAGAGAGTTGTGTGTGCCCAATCAAAATGGTCATTGAGTGAAACACTAATCACCATCCAAAAGTGATTAAAGACGATTAAGGCAAAGGCAAGTATTGGATTCTTTCTTTCAACGAACGCTCGTAAGACGAGAAGTAATGCGATAAAAGCCATTACGACGGCTAATAAATCCCTATAGTTATAAAGTAACTCTGGCCGCTTTGCAAATAGTACCACCAACAGTACATATAAGGGAAGCAAAACAAATAGAATAGCTTTTATCGAACTTACATGAGTAGATCTACCTAACTTTTTAAAGAATCCAAAGAGGAATTCATTTAGAATACGATCCAAATTCCATTCTTTTATGGCTAAGACAAAAATGCTATTAACCAGTTTTGATGGAAATAAAAACGCTAGTGAACGAGGTCTTGTTGGTTCATTGTAATGTTGATCTCTAATCTGATAGGCCACAATACTTGGTGAAATCAAAAGTTGATACATTCTAAGGAAAGCATTTCCTACAAAATGAATTAGCACCAAGAAATCCAATCCAAGTGCAAGTTCCACGAACATCAAACCAATTTGCGTTACAGAAGCATAGGCTATTTGAGCCTTAATCGTACTTTGTACTCGAGCAGAGTGAAAACCAATAAAGGCTGTAAAAAGACCTATGGCAGCTATGACTATTTTAGCAACAATCAAATGATGCCAAAACTCTTGTGTTCGAAGCAGAAGAAACACCCCGAGATGCACAGATAATGCACCATAAAAAATAGCACTCGAAGGTGTCGGACCTTCCATTGCTCTGGGGAGCCAAGAGCTAAATGGGAACTGTGCTGACTTAGCTGCAGCTGCCAAAACCAATCCAAGAGCAATGATCAACGAAACAGCCGGATGCTCCATCAAATGTGATTCAACCAATGAAGCATTCTCCAGAATAGAGAATGTGATATTCTCGTGCCACAGATGATGACTTGACCACATTGCTAGAATTATTCCGATATCAGCTATACGATAGATTGAGAACACCCGTACAGCATTGCGCACCGGAAGCAGTCTGTTTCTGTAAAAAGCAATCAACAAGAAAGATGAGATTCCCAGCATCTCCCATCCAACAAAGAGTGTTTCAAAATTACCAGCAAGAATTGTCAAATTAAATGCAGCCGCAAAGAACATGATGGTGATGAAAAAGCGCTTGAATCCATGTTCCAAATGCATGTAGGTCCTGCTATAGCGAAGCACTAGGTGCGTCAACGCTGATCCCATAAATAGGTAAACAGCGGTGATGGTATTAAAATAAAAGTCAATGACAAATTCATAGTTATTTGCTCGGTAGATTACCCATTCTGAAATATTGAGAGAATGAAATCCTTGAAAACCCCATGTCAGAATGATCCCCAAAGACAAGAGAAAATGAATCGCTGAAATCCATATCCCCATACTGGCGATATACCATTCTTTTTTATCATTGACAACACTCATGGCTGCAGCTCCAATCAAAGGCAACGCAATAAGTGGCCATAATAGATTATGAAAATCCATAGTTATAAAATCAATTAGAAAAATTAGATTGAAGAATAAATCACGAAATCACCACCATCAAAGCAATAGCACTTTCTATCACTAGGGTCGATCACAATAAGATGGATCCACTCCTGATCATACCACTGCTTCACGTTGACATCTCTAGAAAGAACATCCTTCACGAGATCTTTATCCTGTTCGATGACAACCATCAGTCTCAGAGGCTCATGGATATTCAGCATTTGCGCTGGGAGTCCCGTTCGCAAATCGCCGTCGACACCATTGGAAACTCCGATCAAACCCACCACATTATGCGGTAGCTTTGAACCTGCACCAAGTTTATCTTGATCAAGTCTGGAGAAATAGTATTCTAAATTGATGCCACCGCAAACAGGTGATACAGCTCTTAAAATGCCAAGTAATATTGAACCATCAACATCAATAGCATAATCATAAGATTGCAGAAAAGAACGGCGGTCCAAATTAACCCCACGTGAAAGCTCTCTACGCCCCACTATGCAAAACGCATTCGTAGCATGGTTCCATTCAGGTCTTGGCTCAAATAGAGAAACAGATCTTCTCTTTACACTATCGTGTAGTTTCTTAGTATTGAGATTTGAATTGATTAATTCAAATTTTCTTGCACGCTCAGATGCATTTTTTTCC
>CANGVZ010000202.1 GCA_947457285.1 Flavobacteriales bacterium
CTATGAGGGAGTAGTTGGCAAACTTAAATTCATCAATGGATGAAAGTGCAAAGGCTTCAGGATAGATCAGTCGCGCCAATTCCAGACTATCTCGCAACGATACCAATGGTGAAGACACACTTGACTTTCCGCCGATGGGCGGTTCATCCATCATGAGTTTTTTCATCTTGAGTGTTGCTTCGCGTGTATCCATCCAGCCTAGGTTTTGGAGGATTTTGTTTTGGTAGGTCGCACTATCTGCATTCGCATAATATTGATTGGCGAGCCATTCGATATTCGTGGTGGAAGTGTCTCTCCACAACTCGAGAAGCAATGTGTTTTTTATTTCCTCTTTGTCTTTTTTCTCTTCGGTATTGGGTAGATTCGTTAGCAATCGACGAAGATCTGGTGCATTCGTAGCGTGAATCCAAACATCATCCAACAACAGAATGGCATTTTTTTGAGTCGTAGAATCCGTTGAAGCGATGTCTTTTAAATATTGCTCTCCACCATTGTCAAATATGCTTCTGTTGAAGACATTATCTTGTGGTGTAAAACTCGAAAATCCTGTTTTAATAAAGTCGCTTTCTCCGAGAATCGTGTCAATACTCGCAATCAATCGGTAAAGCGTGTTTTTATAGAGATGCAATCGCTGCACGGTCGCTCTATGAGAACTTGTATCTGTCACGTAGTAGTCGGCTACAAAGCCATCGCTATTTTTTACAAAGGATCTTTCTTCGAGTTTTAAATCACCATATTCTGAGACGCGTTCTTTTATTTCTTTCAAAAATGTGGTTGAATCCTTGGCCTGGAAGTATTTATGATAGCGAATCATTCTTACTTGAATGCTTTCAGGGCTACCCGGAGGGATTATTCGAATGGTCTTGCGCACACCATCGGCTTCATTCACTTCCTCTTCAGAATCCCAATTGAAGCCGTAATCCATCTTCTTGTGGCGGTCATTGAGATCATAAGGAATCTTCATGCTGAAGTTGAGCAGCGTATCGGAGTAATTGTAAAAAGTACTATAAGTCGGCTTATCAAAGCGCACACTACTGAAGTAGTTTTTTGCAATGCTTTCATCTTCTGTCTTTACAACCAATGCGTACTTATTCAGGTTTTGATTGGTAAACGCGCCGAAGAATGTTTTGCCTTCTTTATTTTTATATTTTCCAAACACCGCAGGAAAGCCGCTTATAGTAGCGATTTCTTCACTCACGCGTTCCATTTCATTATCGTCCACATATTGTTGGGTAATGCTGCTATTGATATAGTTGTCTTCATCTAGAAAACTTGGATCTCCATTAGTGAAACGCCAGAGAATATAGTAGGCTCCAGTTTTTTTATCAAAAGATGTCACTTCGATATCGCTGGTAAGATCATACTCACTTTCCCCTTTGTAATATGTGAGGTCCCCGGGGATCTTAGCGCTCAAGCTTTGATCTTGCGTTTGCCAAACACGATTATCACTGACTTTTATATCATAGTTGATTTTAAACGAATTGAAAAACTCTTCGCCGTATTTATTAGAAATCTTATCCTTTAAGGCGGTAAGTTTGAGCACATAGATTTCCTCAGGTGCAAAGATAATTCTTCTGCGCTGCACGTCTCCGCGTCTCGTTTTATTGACGATGTCAAATGCAGGGAAGTTTTGATAGTTGATTTTCTTTACAGAAATTATATCTCCTGGTATTGCTTCATAAAGGATACTATCTACGGATGCTATCAAATACTCAGTGCTTTTACCTGAAAAACCTGCGTAGTTTTTAAATCGGTAAACGCTGAAGTTCGCTCCATTCGGAATGTCCATGGCAAGCCAGGCAGAGGCTTCGGTACCCGAGGCAAATGGATATACCTTGGCAGGTGTGTCAAAGCTCAATGTCGCGTCTTGACTGGTAAAAGTGGAGTAGGGGCGTTTGTAGATAATTTTATCGAGCTTATCTCTTCTTTTTGCATCGCGTGTGCCTTTGTCCACGGGCTCCACCGTATACCCAAGACGGCGAAGCATTTCAATCACACCTTCCTGCCCGGGCAAATGCGCACAACCCATGGCTGCAAAAACCGAAGAGCCAACTTTGAACAAAGAGTCAATCGTGTTTACAAAAATGCGGTTGCGTTCTACCAAGATAAACTTATTGAAGGCAGGACTATTGGTTTTAGTATTAATGCTATCCACAAGGTCGAGGTCTTGTCTGCGATAGGCTGGTTCTATTTGGCTTTGTAATTCACGCATTTTCTTGCGGTCTTCATTATCAAAACTCTTTTGAACCTTTTCATTGTTTTCTGCTTTGCGCGCCAACTTGCCGTACAAGGTGCTTTGCTCGTACGTCTCCAGACCAATACTTCGCTTTCCTAATTTTTTTCCGGTTTGGTAGATATACATGTCAAGCCATGTGTTCTCTTCGAAATCGGCACTTTCGCTGTAGTCATCGAATCGAAAGAGCATGTAGTTGAGCAAAGGCGGCTCATAGGCGATCACGTCTTTTATCTTGGATTGCAAATCTGTATCGAAGGTGAAGAAGCCTTCCAGTTGATTGGAACGGCCTGAATAATAGTCTTCATCGTCCTCAAAGTTTCGGAATCCATTGCCGGCAAACATCGATTGCAGCCATGCATCGGGCTCAAGTTCGAGGGCTACTACATCTACCGATTCGATGGCATTGAAGAAGGGATCACCGAGTTGGAACACCATTTTTTCGCTCACGTGCATGGTGCCGTATAGATAGGAGGGCTTTTGGAGGCCATTCCCAGATACTTTCCACAAAAGACTCTGATATTTTTTTTGCGAAAAAGCTTGAATGGATAAGCTTAATAGGAGTAGAGGAGCAATAAAATAACGAAGAAAAATATGCATTCTAAAAAATAAAGATTTCAGTCCGTAAACGCCTGCCCACGGAAATATTGGTTTCGAATATACAAAATCTATGGTGTCACAAGGGACGAGCTTGCCCAATAATGCTAAGTTTCTGATTTGTAATAAGATTGCTTTTTGCTCAATTTGCGGAAATGTATTACTTTCGCACCCTAAAATTTGACCTATGGCCAAGCAAAACACGGATAATATCGTCGACGTTGGAGAAGTTTACGGAAAGGCAGAGTCTTTCTTTGATAAAAATCGCAAGCCCTTAATGATTGGTGGAGGAGTGATTGTAGCTGCGATTGCTGGTTTTTTCGCATATGAGTTTTTAATCAAGGCTCCAAAAGAGAAGGAAGCTGCCAACTCAATTTGGAAGGCTATTCAATATCAAGAACTTGATAGTGCATCACTTGCCCTCAATGGTGGTCCAGACTTCGCAGGGTTTGAAGAAATCGCTGAAAAGTACGATGGAACAAAATCAGGCAAGGTTGCTCACTTCTGGTGTGGTGTAAACTACCGCGATATGGGTGAGTACGAAAAGGCGTTGGAGCATTTCAAGAAAGCTGATTTTGATGATGAGGCTTTGGGTGTTCTCGCAATCGGTAATGTTGGAGATATGTATGTAATGCTCGGCAACAATGAAGAAGCTGCTTCTTGGTTAGAAAAAGCTGCCAAGCGTGCTGGTTCATCAATGAGCCGCAATTACCTTGCTCCTCAGTACATTTTGAAGGCTGCTAAAGTAAATATGGAGCTCGGTCGCGACGACAGAGCCAAGTCTCTCCTCAAGGACGCTGTCGATAATTACGACAACAAATCGCAAGAGTGGGCTGAGGCAACACGTTTGCTAGCAATGCTCAGAGCGAAGGAATTATAATATGTCCAGTAGCAATCTATCTTATTACGATAAATCTCAACTTCCCGATGCACAGTCAATGCGCATCGGGATTGTTGTTTCTGAATGGAACACTGAGATCACTGACAACCTCCTAAGAGGTGCTATGGAGGCGCTCACCGACGCTGGCGCATCCCTCGATTATATCAAAATAGTGTACGTCCCTGGCAGCTTTGAATTGCCTTCAGGTGCACAGTTACTTTTTGAAAATACAAATGTTGAAGCAGTGATTTGCCTTGGTAGCGTTATTCGCGGTGAAACGCCTCACTTCGAGTTCGTGTGCAATGGCGTGGCGCAAGGCATTAAAGATGTCGCGTTGAAATATAATAAGCCTACTATTTTCGGAGTACTTACCGACAACAATATCGAACAGTCGCGCGCTCGAAGCGGTGGAGCTTTAGGAAATAAAGGAATCGAGGCGGCGATTACCGCTCTCAAAATGGTTGCTCTGAAAAGACAATTAGAGGATTAGGCCTTCACCAACTTTTCTTCCATCAACTCTTCTTTACCTTTTCTTGTGAGATTGTATCCCACACCTGCTTTATTAAGTATGTAGCCATTGAGGTAAAGGTTCGCGATGCGCTCACCCAATTGAGCCGTATAATTATCACCCGCATCTTCACGCTCGATTCTAGTCCAGTAGTTGGCTTCCAGTTGAGAGAGTTTGATGAGTTGATTCTTGTTGTTCTTTTTGTAAGTGTATATGATATCTAAAAGTACGTAGTCGTATTTATCAAGCAATATGCGCATATACTGAAAAAGATTTAAGGGTGTTTTGATCAAGGCTTTCTTGTGTTGCAAAATAATCAGTATTTTTTCGACATCATTGAAAAAAAGAATGAAGATTTGTTGACAAATTTCAAACATCGCAAACGATGAAGATATTACACACCGCTGATTGGCATCTTGGAAAACGATTGCAAGAATATTCTCGCATTGATGAACAGCGTCGTGTAATGCTTGAAATTGCTGCTATTGCAGATGATCAACAAGTGGATGCTGTCTTCATCGCAGGTGATCTTTTTGATGTGTTCAATCCTTCGCACGATTCACAAGAGTTGTTTTATTCAACGCTTTTCAAATTATGCAATGGCGGAAAACGTCCGGTGATTGCTATTGCCGGCAACCATGACTCGCACGCATTAATCGAAGCACCAGTGCCACTTGCAAAAGAATTGGGGATTGTGTTGGTAGGTTCTACCGAACATCAATCCGTGGATATCACGTTGCCAAATGGGGTAAAAATTCAAAGTAAGGAGGCAAATGTCATTGAGATTTTTTTTCCTGAAAAAAATGAAACGGCCATTGTCATCACTGCTCCGTATGCCAATGAGCATCTGCTGCGAACTTATTTGGGAGAACAAAATAGGGAAGAAGAGCTGCGCAAAATTTTAAAACTCCGTTGGCAACAAATAGCAAAGAAATATTTCACTGCCAAGTCGACTAATTTTTTTATCGGTCATTTCTTCTTTGTAAAGGATGGTGAAAAAGCTTCTGCAGAGC
>CANGVZ010000203.1 GCA_947457285.1 Flavobacteriales bacterium
AAGCCGAGCAATAGCGGTGCCAACAAGAAAAAGTGACATTGCGTCAGTGCGTCTATATTTGACGCATGAAGTCAATTCAAATCAATAGCCAAACCTACATTCCCGAGACGGAGCTCATACTTCGTCCCGACGGAAGTGTCTATCATCTGGGAGTAACGCCAGCACAGGTAGCATCCAAGATCATCATCGTGGGTGATCCCGAACGTGTGCGCGCGATTTCTGCATTATTTGATGAAGTGGAATGTCGCATTCACAATCGTGAGTTTGTGGTACACACTGGAACATACCGCGGCAAGCGGATTACAGTGGTATCAAGCGGCATTGGGGTTGACAATATTGATATCGTGATCAACGAGCTCGATGCTGCGGTAAATGTTGACTTTGCTACACGCCAGCCAAAATCAGAATTAACATCCTTAGAAATCGTGCGCATCGGCACCAGCGGCTATATTCAAGCGGATATTACCGTGGGCAGTTTTGTAGCAAGTGCCTTCGCCTTCGGCCTTGATGGTGTTCCTTACAGTTATCACAGCGCTTTGAACGATGAGGAAGAAGCACTCAAGTCAAAACTTTGCGCCGAAATACCAGAACTCCAAGCCCAGAGCGGCTTGTACACTGTCAAGGGCAACGAATACTTGTTGCAGCGCATTGCTTTTGATATGATTCAGGGTATCACGGCCACACAAAACGGCTTCTATGGACCGCAAGGTCGAAGCGTAAGACTCGTCAGCAAGGTCGAACCCATGCTCCAACGTTATGCACAAGTTGGTTTTTTGGATAAAAAAGTGACCAACTTCGAAATGGAATGTTCGGGCATTTATGCGCTCTCTTCTTTGTTGGGACACAAGGCTTTAACCGTCTGCGCGATCTTAGCAAATAGGGCCACCAAAGAATTCCACAACAACCCGTCAACAAGTGTTGAAACCCTTATCAGGCTTGTGTTAGAGCGATTTTAAATAGGGTGTTGTGAATAAGAGCGAAATTGTTTCTCATTAAGCCTCAGTAAGGAAGGTACTTTTGGGTTAAAGCTTTAGATAAAGTGAGCCCTATGTACACCACAGAAGTGAACGCGCTGATTACACTTATAGAAGATCCCGATGAGGCGATCTATTTGCAAGTGCGATCTGCCTTGAAAAGTTACGGTGAACAGATCATCCCCCATCTCGAATACTATTGGGAACTGAATGACTTTGGTCCTTTGTTCCAAACGAGATTGGAGGAACTCATTAATACCATCCAATATGAATCCGTTTACGACCGCCTCAAGCGTTGGAAACAATCAGAAGATAAGGATTTATTGGAAGGAGCGCTCATCATCAACCGCTACGGCTATCCTGGTTGCGATGAGGAAGAGTTGAGACGCAAAATCATGCGTGTACGCCAGGACATCTGGTTGGAGCTCAACGACCACCTCACAGCAATAGAAGTGGTAAGGGTATTTAATCACATGCTATTTAAGGTGCATGGCTTCATCGGAGACCGCGATCATTACGATCAGCCGCAAAATAGTTTCTTGAGTGATGTACTCAGCACCAAACAAGGCAACCCGCTTTCTTTGAGTCTTCTGTATGCATATTTAGCGAAGAGCTTGGATGTGCCGATTTATGGGGTCAACTTGCCCAGTCATTTCATTCTATGTTATCTCGATTATGATTCGGAATGCAAGGAGTGGGGCATCACCGAAGAAGATGCGGAAGTATTATTCTATGTAAATCCATTCAGTGAAGGTGCGATGTTGCACAAGGAAGAAATTGATGAATTCTTAGCGAATCAAAATTTGCCACAAGACAATCGTTTCTACCGTCCATGTTCCAATCAAGAGATGATCAGCCGCATGCTCAATAATCTTATTCATAGCTATATCGCTAGAAATAATGAGGAGAAGGTGCGTGAATTGAGAGCGCTGCAGTCGATATTGTTGGAACAAGAAGACTGATTAGAAACAGCCTTTGATTACAGTGGCGCCCAGTGTGAGCCACAAAATTCCCTTGATTAAAAAGAACGCAAAGCCAGCCCAGCCCAGCCTTTTGAGCCATGCACGTGTATTCTTTTTTGGTTCTTGTGTTTGTTCCATTGTCTTTGCGGGCGCAAATGTGGAAATATTCTGTGAAGTTTTTCAATTAAATCTTATAAGAATCTTTAAAAGCGCTAATCTTTGCAGGACTTAAGTAATTTTTCAATGAAAAAAATTCTTGTAGCCAATAGAGGTGAGATTGCTTTGCGCGTGATGCGCTCAGCGAAGGAAATGGGCATTGCCACGGTCGCTGTATTCAGCGAAGCCGATAGAAATGCTCCTTTTGTGAAATATGCAGACGAAGCCGTGTGCATCGGTCCAGCCCCCAGCAATCAAAGTTATCTCAAAGGTGACATCATCATCGATGTATGTAAAAAGCTCGGTGTTGATGGCATTCACCCAGGCTACGGATTTCTTTCAGAGAATGCCGTTTTTGCAGAAAAAGTTCAGAAAGCAGGCATCACTTTTATCGGTCCTAATCCAGGCAGTATTGAAGTAATGGGTTCTAAGCTCGCTGCGAAAGCGGCGGCGCGGAAGTATAAAATTCCCATGGTGCCTGGAACAGAAGACGCCATCAGCAATCCAGAGGAAGCTAAGAAAATAGCATTGGAAGTAGGCTTGCCTATTTTGATCAAAGCGAGCGCAGGCGGCGGAGGTAAAGGAATGCGTATTGTAGAAAAAATCGAGGAACTCGAAGAACAGATGACGCGTGCCATATCAGAAGCGGAAAGCGCATTTGGCGACGGTTCTGTTTTCATCGAACGCTACGTCACCGGACCGCGACACATTGAAATACAAGTATTGGCTGATAAACACGGCAACGTGGTGTATTTGTTTGAACGCGAATGCAGCATCCAGCGCCGTCACCAGAAGGTGGTGGAGGAAGCTCCCTCTGCGATTCTCACTCCCGAGTTGCGCGCAGCAATGGGAAAGAGTGCCGTGGATGTAGCAAGAAGTTGCGACTACGTGGGTGCAGGTACAGTTGAGTTTTTGGTCGATGATAAGTTGAATTATTATTTCTTGGAAATGAATACCCGACTCCAGGTGGAACATCCGGTTACCGAGATGATCACTGGAATCGACTTGGTGAAAGAGCAAATAAAAATTGCTCGTGGCGAGAAGTTGAGCTTTACACAAGATGATTTGAAAATCAACGGACATTCCTTGGAAATTCGCGTTTACGCAGAAGATCCTAAGAATAATTTCTTGCCCGATATTGGAAAGCTTGCCACGTATCGCCGCCCGAGCGGACCTGGTGTGCGCGTAGATGATGGATTTGAAGAAGGAATGGACATTCCGATTTTCTACGATCCGATGATTTCTAAATTGATTACACACGCCAAGACACGCGAAGAAGCCATCGCGCGCATGGTTCGTGCGATCGACGACTATGAAATCTCTGGAGTGCAGACCACCCTTGAGTTCTGTCGTTGGGCCATTCAGCATCCCGCTTTTGTGAGTGGAAAATTTGATACCCACTTCGTGAAGCAATACTACACGCCCGAAGTCCTGTCGCGCGGAAGTGAAGAAGAAGCGCAATTGGCGGCCATTTTAGCGAACGCAATTTTTTCCAATCAAAAAACAAAAGAAGTTTCAGTTAAAAAAGCTGAAACCACTTCCAATTGGAGAAAGGCGCGGTTGAGCTAAGGCATTGAGACATTATATTTACGTATATCATAATTGGCGTGATTCTTCGTTACGCGGTTGGATATACCCTCAATAGTGCGCATGAAAGTATTTTCTTTCATAATGTTTTTTCTCTTGTCGCTTGGACTCACCGCGCAGTCCGAGATGGCGCTGGATTCAATACGCGTGGATACCATCTATCATCAGTATTACACCGCAATATGGAAAGTCACCCCTCGCGATACCTTCGCTGTGGCGACCATCGCACCAGTTCAGATCTACGCCTATTGTCCCAATCGAAGTCGAAAAAAGAGTATGGATAAAATGGAAAGGAAAGTAGCGAAGGTTTATCCTTATGCCAAAGCTGCTGGCGACGTGATGCGGGCATATGAAGCCAAATGCAAAGTGATTACCGATCCCAAACAACAAAAGGTACTTCTCGATCAGGCTGAGGCGCAGATGAAACAGCAGTTTGAAAAAGACCTGCGACAGATGACCATTAGCGAAGGCGTCATCTTGGTGAAGTTGATAGATCGTGAGACCGGCAATACAAGTTATAAATTGGTGCAGGAGTTGCGCGGCAAGATGAGTGCATTTATGTGGCAAGGAGTAGCGCGAATCTTTGGTCAGAATTTAAAGGACGATTACGATCCGCATGGTGAGGACATCGTTATCGAAAACATCGTCCAGCGCATCGAAGACGGCACAATCCCCGTGCAATACAAAGAAGTCAGTGCGATAATAAAATGATAGGCGAGGGGCGAATCAGATAGGCGAGGGAATAGGGGATAGGGGATAGGGGATAGGGAATAGGGAATAGGGGGGAACCTCAGTAGAGACGCCATTTATGGCGTCTGAATTTCACGAATTCTAGGAGCGTTTGAAAGCAAGTGTGAATATTTTAATAGCTTTTATAAAAAAGAGTAACCCAAGTTTTTTAGACAAACCTCTCTGCGAACCTCTGCCCCCGAAGGGCGATCTTGTGGGAAAGAAATAAGAATTGATGTCATAATCTTTCTATATTGCCTTCATTAGTACTTTCAACCACATCACTATGTCAATACAAAGAAGAAAGGATTCTTTATTTAATCACAGGGTTTCCTTGCCCGGGATAACCCAAAAGCTAAACAGCTTGCGCGTTTTAGGGTGTTTTGTTTTCCTTTTTGGATACTCCACAACATCCATCGCACAAGATTTTAAACTGGAGGTAGTGGTGTCTGATGTGGAGAACTTTTGGGAGGCTTATGATCGCATCTGCGTTGCGAAGGATAGCGCTGAGAAGATAAAATTGATTCATGAATTATATATCGACAAAGGTTCCATTGGACTCAAAGAGATGATGCGGGTCAGAGACTATCAAGATTATGAGTTCGTGGAGATGATTGAGAAATATCCGAAGTATTGGCCGTCCATCAGAGGCAATATGGATGCATTATTAAAAGATAAAAAGAAGATAGAAGAACACCTCTTGGATCTTAAGAAACTGTATCCGCCATTGAGATCTGTTCCAATTTATTTTGTCATAGGAGCTTTTCGATCTGCTGGTACCTATACTAAAGATGCGGTGCTATTTGG
>CANGVZ010000204.1 GCA_947457285.1 Flavobacteriales bacterium
CCTTCCCTTGCTTATATTTGCGCTCAAATTCAAAATGTAATGGCGCAAGAAATTCCCAGTAAATACGATCCCATTGCCTCTGAGGCCAAGTGGTATAAGTACTGGATGGACAACCAGCTTTTTAAGTCTACACCCGACCAACGCGAGTCGTATACGATAGTAATCCCTCCACCCAATGTGACCGGAGTGCTCCACATGGGGCATATGCTCAATAACACGATTCAGGATTTGCTGATTCGCCGCGCCCGCATGCGTGGCTATAACGCGCTGTGGGTGCCAGGTACCGATCACGCATCCATTGCCACAGAAGCCAAGGTAGTTCAAAAGCTTCGCAAGGATGGTATCAAGAAATCAGATCTGTCAAGAGAGGAATTCTTGAAACATGCATGGGAGTGGACGCATAAGCATGGCGGCATTATTCTCGAACAATTGAAAAAGTTGGGAGCCAGCTGCGACTGGGATCGCACGCGCTTCACGATGGATGAAAAATACTACGACAGTGTAATCGATTGTTTTCTTGATCTCTATAAAAAGGGCAAGATTTATCGCGGCGAGCGCATGATCAACTGGGATCCCGCTGCCCTCACTGCACTGAGCGATGAAGAAGTAATCTATAAAGAAATAGCCTCCAAACTCTATCATGTAAAGTATAAAATCGAAGGCAGCGAAGATTTCGTAATCATCGCCACTACTCGACCAGAAACCATTCTTGGTGATACTGCCATATGCGTGAATCCAAAGGATGAACGCTACAAGCACTTACATGGTAAAAAAGCCATCGTACCTCTCGTAAACCGCGCCGTTCCAATCATTGCAGATGAATATGTAGAAATGGAATTCGGTACGGGTTGTTTGAAAGTGACACCAGCACACGACATGAACGACTTCGTTCTAGGTGAAAAGCACAAACTGGAAGTCATCAACATGATGAATCCCGACGGCACCATCAGCGAGGCAGGTCAACTCTACGTAGGCATGGATCGCTTTGAAGTACGTTCCAAAATCGTTGAAGATTTACAAGCGATTGGACAACTAGCGAAAATCGAGGAGCACATCAATAAGGTAGGTTTCTCCGAACGCACCGACGTTGTAATTGAACCACGCTTGTCTTTGCAATGGTTTGTGGATATGAAAGAAATCAGCAAGCCTGCGTTGGACAACGTAATGAATGACAACATTCGCTTCTTCCCACCAAAGTTTAAAAATAGCTATCGCAATTGGATGGAGAATATCAAGGACTGGTGTATCTCTCGACAATTGTGGTGGGGACATCGCATTCCTGCATGGTACGATCAAAATGGTAATGTGGTGGTAGCCAAAACAGAGTCAGAAGCTCTTGAACTTTTCAAAGCTACCAATCCTGGGATAGAAGCAAAAGACATCTATCAGGATCCTGATGTATTGGACACGTGGTTCTCTTCATGGCTATGGCCGATTAGTGTTTTTGACGGATTCTACAGTGAAGATGAAGTCAAATATTATTACCCAACCGCAGATCTTGTAACAGCGCCAGAAATCATGTTCTTCTGGGTAGCGCGCATGATCATTGCAGGATATGAATATCGCGGTGAATTGCCATTCAAAAATGTTTACTACACCGGAATCGTGCGCGATAAGCAGGGCCGCAAGATGAGCAAATCACTCGGCAATAGCCCCGACCCACTCGACCTCATCGATAAGTTTGGTGCGGATGGAGTGCGCGTAGGCATGCTGCTCAGTTCACCTGCTGGTAATGACTTATTGTTTGACGAGTCGCTCTGCGAGCAAGGAAGAAACTTCTCGAACAAAATATGGAATGCTTTCCGACTTGTGAAGACTTGGGAAGAGAAAATAGATGATAGCCTCGCACAATCTGAAGCTTCAAAAGTAGCAGTGGCTTGGATGAAAAATAAATTCCAAAAAACGCTCTCTGAACTCAATGATGATTATGAAAAGTTCAGAATCAACGAGGCATTGATGACTACCTACAAACTGGTGTGGGATGACTTCTGCGCGTGGTACCTCGAAATGGTAAAGCCCACTTATGGCACAGGAATGGATCGCACAACTTTCAACGAAACGGTTGAAATTTTTGAATCATTATTAAAGGTGCTTCATCCATTTATGCCATTTATTTCAGAAGAAATATGGCAGTTGTTGAAGGAAAGAAAAGATGCGACCGAATCTATCTGTGTTGCTCCTTGGCCTGTTTCTCAAGACTACAACAACGATCTTCTGGAGGCTTTTGATCTTTTCTCTGAGGCAGTCATTGGCGTGCGCAACGTGAGAAAAGAAAATAACATCGCTAATAAAGAAAAAATTGGTCTAAAAATAAATGCAGCGGGTACGCCGAATAAGACATTTGATGCTGCTTTAGCACATTTGACCAACATCGAAAGCATAGAGTACATCGACACCAAGCCAACGGGATGTTTTACGTTTATTCTCAAGGGTAGCGAATATTTCATTCCATTCACCGCAAATGTGGACGTTGAAGCAGAGAAGAAAAAGATTGAAGAAGAATTAACGTACGCTAAAGGTTTCTTGAAATCTGTTGAGGTAAAATTGTCGAATGAAAAGTTCGTCAACAATGCTCCTGCTCAGGTTTTGGAAAATGAACGAAAGAAGCAAGCAGACGCGCTTTCAAAAATTAAATTATTAGAAGAAAAATTGTCAAGCTTGAACTAATAAGTTTAAAGCTTGTCTTACAAACAAACTCATTATTATGGCACAAATCACATTTAAAGGAAACACTGTAAATACTGCAGGAAGTCTTCCATCAGTAGGCAGCAAAGCACCAGATTTTAATTTGGTTAAAACAGACCTCAGCCGCGTAACTCTTTCTGACTTAAAAGGAAAGCGTGTGGTGTTGAATATATTCCCAAGCATCGACACAGGTATCTGCGCTGCAAGTGCTCGCAAATTCAACGAGCTCGCATCAAATCTCGACAATACTTTAGTTCTCAACGTTTCTAAAGATTTACCGTTTGCTCACAACCGTTTTTGTGCAGCAGAGGGTCTTCAAAACGTGCATGGCGCCTCTCAATTTGTAGATGATAACTTTAGCAAGTCCTATCATGTGGACATGACTGATGGCCCACTTGCAGGATTGATGAGCCGTGCAGTAGTGATTTTGGATGAAGAAGGCAATGTAAAATATACAGAGCAAGTTCCCGAAATCGCTCAAGAGCCCAACTACGACGCGGCTATCAGCGCATTGAAATAAAAGCACAAAGGCCGATATATCCAGATGGTGAATTGGTTATGTTTGTACAAAACAGGCATCACACATTCACTGATTGAATATGCAGTATAAGCGACTCTCGTTAGAATCTTCTCGATTTCTTAGCGAGATGGTGCACTCCGTTTATATCATTTCTTCAGGAAACAGAGATATAAGCTATCAAGCAATTCCCAATGGATATATCGGCCTTACTCTTATTCTGGAAGGCCATTCGGCCATAGAAACACTCACCGACCATTCCACAAAAGCTTGGATTGTAGGACTGATCACACGTCCGCTCTCTGTATATCAAGCCGCCAACAGCACGGAAATTACCGTAGTGTTTAACCCGGTAAAGCTTCGAAGTTTTATTCCTATACCAATGCATCATTTCGCCAATGGGAACATGATTCCCGCTGCCGATATTATGCCCAAAAACGAGCTGTTCGAACTCCTTGATAAGCTGATGGAGGATCGATCAGAAGATAACGTCATCACACAAATAGAAACCTTTCTATCTAAGATTTTTGATGAACGTAGCTATCACCTTGCATCAAGCAAGGTGTTTCAAATGATTCAAAGTTTACAAATAAGTGAAGTTGCTGATTTATCTAATTATATTGGAGTTTCCACTACCACATTGCGCAATTGGAGCGCTGACTACATTGGACTTACACCGAAAGAACTGATTCAAATCATGCGCTTTCAAAAGGTTTTAAATGAAACAGAAATTCAAAACCTCACAGACCTTGCCTATCGTTTTCAATATTATGATCAAGCGCATTTTAGCAAGACATTTAAGCAACTCAGCGGAATGACACCATCCAACTACTTTTCTGATAAAAAACTAGGTTTCGATTTTTACAAGTATGGAAGATGGTTAAACAATAGTTTTGACCAAAAATAACAAGATGCAAATTCTCAAAATCTTCCTCGTAGTACTTTTCATTTTCAGCCTCCAAGATTCATTTGGCCAGCAAAACGACCGAATTACTCCCAGTGCCAAAAGCCGAATCGACAGTTTGTACACCAAGTACGCAGCATCGATGAAAAAGGGCGGTGTTGCCATCGCAATCGTTGACACAGCAGGAATTGTGTATAGCCAAGGATATGGCTTTGCTGATTTTGAAGCGCAAGTTCCCGCCACCGACACCACCATTTTTGGAATTGGCTCAATTTCCAAAAGCTTCACCGCCATTTCCATATTACAACTCCAAAAACAAGGAAAGCTGAATGTAAATGAATCAGTAAAAAAGTACATTCCGGAACTGACTATAAAAAACTCTGATGGAAGTGATAATCCGCTCTACATACGAAGCTTGTTGGCTCACACATCAGGTCTTCAGGGAGAAATATTGAATGGCTTCTTTTGCGACAATCCTCCTCCACAAGCATCCATCATCCCTGAATTAAACAAGCAATATTGCGCAGCTGCCGACAACTATCAATTCGCTTACTCCAATGCGGGTTATGGATTACTAGGCGAAACGATTCAACGAATCTCCAACCTGAGCTATTCAAATTATTTACAAAAAAATATTGTCGGTCCATTGGGCATGAATTCTACATTCATAAGTCCTTCCGATCCGCGTCACAAGAATGCGGCAAAAACTTATATCAAAGGAAAAATGTACGTGGACGCATTCATTCGAGACGAAGCCGCTGGAATGATTCGAAGTAACGCAATCGACATGGGCAAATACGTGACAGCATTATTGAATGCTGCCAGAGGCCTGGATAATAACGCGTTTGACGCCGAAATGATCCGACTCATGAGTACCAGCAGGCACGACGATCTTTTATTGTCCCGCATCTCATCTGAATATTGGGGTTGGGGACTCTATGCAGATAAGTTGACATGTAAGACAGATAGCACAGAGGCGACTTGGGTGGGGCACGCAGGTGATACTTTCGGCTATCATGCCACCATGGGCTTTATTCCTGAACTTGGCGTCGGTGTAATCATTCTAACAAATACAGCCGAAGTTTCTTCCGCAC
>CANGVZ010000205.1 GCA_947457285.1 Flavobacteriales bacterium
CTCGACGCTCGACGCTCGTCTCACCCTTTCGCCTTTCGCCTTTCGCCTTTCGCATTTCCCCATTTCCGATTTCTAGATTTCTCTATTTTTATCCTCCCCTTCCGCCCACCCCTGCACCATCAGCGGAGGATCCTTGAAGAGGTTCCAGCAGAGGTGATCGAAGAGAGAGCGGGGCAATCTGAAGGGCTGTTTGGAGAGAAGATCACGGATCTGGAAGGAGAAATGATTCCGATCCAAGGGGCCATTGTGACACCGGCCAATCCGGGCAATCTCTCTCATCCGCTTCCAGCCTCCGGTATTCGTCTTGGTCTCCTCGTAGTAGCGGATATTGGCTAAGTGCTGGGGAATTGCTACTACCCTCCCGATTTTCGAGAGCTTCAGGAGCAGATCCCAGTCCATCGCATAGTGCAGAGACTCATCCAGTCCACCCACCTTCCAGTAAGCATCACGCCTGAAGAACATGGCCGGTTGAATAATCTCGAAGGCACTCTTGAGACGGTCGATTGTGAATCGGTTGCTTGGAACGATTTTTATGGGGTTCCCTTTGAGGTCCATCTTTCCTCCTGTTCCAATGACAACGACTGCATTCGGATTCGTAGAAAATTCCTCAACCACTGTGCGGAGAGCCTCTGGGAGAAGCACATCATCGGAATTGAGCCAGCCTACAATTTCCCCAGTTGCCACCCTCATTCCCTTATTGATCGCATCACTCTGACCACGGTCAGGCTCGACAAAGAGCTTCAGCTTTCCTTCCGTCTCCGCCTTCCTCCAGATATCGATCACCCCGTCAGTCGATCCTGCATCGTAGACGATGTGCTCTAGATCCGGGTACTTCTGCACATCCAGCGAGGAGAGCATCTCAGTAGCAAAGACAGCTTGATTCAAGCTGGGGGTAATAATGGAGATTTTCACTTCTGTATTTCCTACTTTCCCTTTTCAGGCACCACTCCCATCTTTACCCAGAAGCCCCTGTCATAGCGCGCCCATGCATGACACCCAAAAGGTAGCTTCTTACCTGTTTTATCGTAACTCCCGGCAGGATCAGCTTCAAAGGCGAAAAGTAACGCGTCATTAAGAGTGGCCACTTTGAAAGTTGGATCAAACTTCCTTGCGTACTTTTCCCAAAAAATATCTTCGGGCCCCATAATAGTATTTTTGAAGATACTTAGTAACCTTATCCCGGAAGCCAGATGGTAGAGAGCTTTGCTTTGGGCGTTGAGACAGGTCGCGATATCGCGCAGTCCTTCCGTTCAGGTCAGTTGTGCAAAGGCTATGCGAATCAACTGTTGTCTACAACCAAAATGCTGAACCTTGCTCTCTGCATCGTAGAGTTGAACCAACCTGTCTAGCGTATGCCGGTGAACGAGTTCGAGGGCTTGGGAGAGGATTTAGCGGCCAGAGTTTATGGCGAAGTATCCTCAAAAACCGCCGCAAGATTCAAATGCGTTACATCCATCTCGGATCACAAATCACTCATCTTAAACAATCAACTTAAAACCAATCACCCTCTCAACCGGACACTAGTTATTAGCAATACTAAAGTCTTCTTTTTCTAAAGTTAGATTTGGGTTATAATATGGGTCTTTACTCAATATTTCTCCCCATCTAATTATCATGTGGTTTACTTCTTTTTGAAATCTTGATTGTTTTTCTGGAGTATCTTCGTACCCTCTCGAAGCAGATTCATGGTGATATAATTCTGCATATGGAGTCCAGACATTACGGTATCCTGCCTCTCTCACTTTGAGACACAAATCAACATCATTAAACGCAATTTTAAGATTATCTTCATCGAATCCGCCGAC
Source organism: Flavobacteriales bacterium (assembly GCA_947457285.1). Lineage (GTDB taxonomy): Bacteria > Bacteroidota > Bacteroidia > Flavobacteriales_D > Sanyastnellaceae > JAIXWP01. The sequence continues at coordinate 1,806 of CANGVZ010000205.1, forward strand.
TAAATTATAAACTTCACGCCTCACCACGAGGCATGCAGCAGTGACAGCTGAAAGATTTTGAGTTAATTGCAATCGTCTAAAATAGCCTGGATCATTACAATTAGATTTTTTATGTGAATGTCCGGCTACCCCACCTATACCCAGAATAACTCCTGCATGTTGTATCCGTCCGTCAGAATAAAATAGTTTTGCTCCCACGCAACCGATCTCCTGTCTGATAGCGTGAGAGACCATAACTGAGAGCCAATTTGGAGATATGACTTCAATATCATTATTCAATAGTCCGATAATTTTACCGCTGATAAAATTAACAGCATAATTATTAATTGCAGAATAATTGAACTCACCAATATAGCTAATTACTTTTATATTTTCATTTTCATGCTTTAATTTGGCAAGGTATTCAATCGTTTTAATATCTCTGCTTTCATTATCTATAATAATAATCTCATAATTTTTGTAAATAGTTTTAGTCAGTATGCTTGAAATGCACTTCCGAGTTAGTTCAAACTGATCTCTTGTTGGAATTATAATACTCACTAGGGGCTCTGGTTTTGGAAGTGGATACTTGACTTTATAGGTATTAGGCAATGATCCTTGTTCAACTTTTGCATCTACACCCCGCTTTTCCAAATAGTCTTTCAGTGCTTTAATTCCAGCTTCAGTCGTATAATTCTTTGTGTCTGGATCCATCGCTGTTGAGCCGGATCCAGCTCGCCAATGGTAGAGTATTTTAGGAATGTGATGTATTTGTCCGTGCTTCAAATGATGAAGGCATCTGAGAATCAGATCATAATCCTGGCTTCCTTCAACACCAGTTCGGAAACCTTGAATTTTATCAACAACCGACTTGTGTATTGTTGCTAGATGACAGATGTAATTCTGTGAGAGAAATAGATCTGGATTCCAATCGCTCTTAAAGTGTGGATCGAATCGGTTACCTCTTTCATCAATCTTATCCTCGTCCGAGTAGATTAAAAGTGCTTCGGGATTCTTGCTTATGGCACATGCAACCTCGTAAAGCGCATTCTGCGCGAGTAGATCATCGTGATCAAATAATGCAATCCATTCCCCATCCGCTATCGAGAGTGCTGTATTGGATGCTTCTGAGATGTGTCCGTTCTTCTCGCGATATGCGATCTTAATGCGACCATCTTTAGAAGCGTGTTTTGCGAGCATTCTTCTTATATTAGGATCGATTGATGCATCACCGGCAATGCACAGTTGCCAATAGGGGTATAGTTGATTTTCTACTGACTTTATAGCTAACTTTAAAAACTTCATATTGCTATTATAAAAAGGCAATATGATCGATATGACAGGCTTATTCCTAAAATTACATACTTTAAATCTAATTTCTTCTATTTTCTTAGAGTTTATTTTGTCATATTTGTTAATCCATTCTTGATACTCATTTCTTTTACTTTTTTCTTTCTCTGCTCTTTTTTTGTTATTTAGAATAGTAATTTTAAATTTATCATAAAACACTTTCAGGTAAGTTGTAATTTTCCACATCATGGAGGATCTCATTGATTTGACCATTTTTTATACTTATTAAGCGCAGTCAGGTTATACAGAAAGATTTGATTAGCTTGCATCAAACTAACTTTTCAGGAGTTTTTAAACACTCTCTTGGAATCTAAATAATCCAAGATGAAAATCCCCCCTTCCACGATAACAGGGTGTATCCAACTGTGAAGGAAATACTTCTTCGTTTATTTCCAAACGCACATCATGAACTCTTGCTAGCGTTAACTCCAAAACCGACGGGAGAGGAACACCTCCGACTATGCAATACGGCCGGTGATTATTTGCATGTACATGGACTACTCGATGATCGGCAGTTAACACGTCAATTGATCGCTCAACTCGGGTGGCAAACTGTGGATCGGTTAAATGTTCAAGAAAGTGAATTTCAAGCACGATCTGCTTAAACTGTCTCAGGCACTCTCGTGGTAGTTCTGGTAAGACCTCCCATTCGCAACCCTCAATATCACACTTCAAAATCAGATCACTTCGTCCTTGATGTCCGTTCTTTTCAATCAACCTTGGCAACGTCTCAAGTTCACTGGTTACGCTTGCTCCCAAACCTTTCTTCAACCATTTGAAGAGAGGATGCTGTATCGGCAAGGAATCAATAGTGTGGTCATATTGATAAACAACTATACCTCTATCAGCAATATTCAAATCCCATGATACCTCATTGAAGATGCCGATTGAATAGGCAGCAGTAATGCCATCGAAGTCATCAAGCATTATATATCCCCCATCATACTCCTTACCAATGCGCGTTTTTTTATGCTCAGCGGCTTTCATTGGCTGCAACTTCTTCAAGATACCAAGGATGTTTCTTTGTGTACTTTCTGAATCATCGTAAACGAAGTCAACTGCTGCAGTTGTTTTTCTGGTGACACATTCTGAGGTTGAAACAATTTTTGTCACCAATTCCCGAAAGTCAGAGCATGATTGGAGATATATTTTGATTTCAGAAGTAGAATGTGGGTGCCTTCCGAGAATGTTAGCAAAGCACCAGACCACATCGTCCGCAGAGATCTTTTTGGTTTTTTCCCAAAACATATTTTTTATTCTAGATAGGTAAGGGATTTTCATTTCAGAAATTGCGATGCAGCCCTTGTTTATATTTTCGGATCTTATTTATAACTGACAAAAAAAGTGAGGTTTTTATCTCTTTCTTTTTTAATTCCTCTGAATGCTGATGTGATGTTATTGGTTGGGTTATATTCTTTGTCCCAGCCATTCTTAACATCGCGATCCATTCTGGGGCCCACGCAAGCTCATGCGAGTCCAGAGCCCATTCCTCTGCTTGTCCTATTTGTTGGTATGTATCACACAGATAATCGAATAAGTCGCTGCGTATGATGGTTATCTTGCTATCTAGTTCTTTATTCAGTATTGCACCTTTTCCATCTAACTTAGTTTTCGTGTTTATCCATCTATCAAGATTTTCCAGGATTGTTACCAAAGGTTCTAAGGTTTTCTCCCAAGAGTAGCTGTCCACACTACTCGTTTGGTCGATGCGACGACGGCGCTCGATTTCCAATTCCTGATAAAAGCTGAGATCCTGAATGCCAACTAGACAGGGATGCATCCCTGATAGCACGGTTCGCATTTTTCCCACACGGCGCATCCGTTCAAAAAAGTGGCGGATTGTCATCGGGTGCAGATGATAACCCACTGCGTTCATAAGGTAACGTAACCTTAGTCCGCGGAACGACATTCTGTATCCTAGTTCAATATCTTCATAGGCCGCATACCGAAATTCTTCGCTGAATATCTTATAGAGATCTTGAGTAAGTTCGCGCTTCCAGGATATATTGGATGTATAAAACCTATCAAACGGAACTTCC
>CANGVZ010000206.1 GCA_947457285.1 Flavobacteriales bacterium
GGTGTAACCGCATATTCGCGATAATTGGTATTGAGATCGCTCATGGCTGTTACATCATAGAGAGGCTGAGCCTTCACTATAGCAGAAAGCAACAAAATCAATGATATGAGCAGTAGATTTCTCAAAAGATCTCTCTTGGATTGAAGGATTTTATTTTAAAGCCAAATTCATACTGCAGATTTATTTCGTGAGAACCTGCATTGAATGAACGGAGGGCGCCTGTGCCATAATCAAACGCATATCCCAGTTTGAATTGATTGTTGATTTGATATTCTACCAGTGCTACTAGAGAATTATCAATACGCCATGATAGTCCTGCGCCGATATGTTCTTTGTATTGAAAAATTGCATTGATATCAATGGTTTTGCTATTGTAATTTATGTAGCGGAAAAGTGCACTTGTTTTGATGCCAATATTTTCATTAACTGAAATGATATAGCCCGCGTGTGCTATAAGATTGATGTTGTCGGTATCGACGGATGCGCGCACACTTTCATCAGCTACATTATAAGTGCGTTTGAAAAATCCGGGTACAGCGATGCCTGCAAACATTTTTGGAGCGCTGTAGTAAAGACCTGTACCAAGGTCTGGAAGAATCCGGGATCTTAGATTATTGCTGAAGGCTGGATCATTGGGGTCAACCGTTACAACATCTGTAAACTTTACTGTTGTGAATTGAGGACCTCCGCTGATGGCAAATGCTAATGATTTTTTTTCTCCCAATTTCAAGCGATACGCCAGGCTAAAGGAAAGGGATGTATTTGCGGTCACTCCATGTCTGTCATTTGCTACCAGTAATCCAAAAGCGAGACGTTCACGTTTGGATGGGCCATGAATTGAAACAACCTGGGATATTGGAGCTCCTTCAAACGAGGCCCATTGACGGCGGTGCATGGCGTTGGCAGTAAAGACACCTCTGCTTCCTGTATAGGCAGGGTTAACTACCAAACCATTGAGCATGTAGTGACTATACAAGGGCTGATGTTGCGCCGTGCAAGCGAGTGTTCCCGAAAGGAACATAAGTATGATGAGCAGTTTTTGCATAGGGTGGAGCAAATACGCTATCTATTTATGATAATGTATCCTGTGTGTGTTTTATCTAATATGGGTGATTCAATTACGCAGTAATAGGTGTCATTTGGAAGCTCGCTACCTGATTTAGATATACCGTTCCAGTCGTTTTTATAATTGTCGCTCGCAAATACTTCCTCGCCCCAGCGATTAAGTACTTTTATTGAAACGCTCTCTTTATTTCCAATGCCTTTGATTTCAAAAGTGTCGTTGATATTATCGCCGTTTGGTGAGAAGCCTGTTGGTATAATCAATCCTTCTACAATGATGATCACGCTATCTTTCACTGCTGTACAAGGACCATTGGTGATGATCCAGTACAATACGTTTTCGCCTGGTTGTAATCCATTCACAATGGTATTTGGATCTTCTTTATCTTGAAAATTAATGTCGGTATTATTTGAGCTCCACATGGCCTGCCCAATAGTAGTGGCGGTGGCATTAAGTGTGGTTTCACCAAGGAATGAAATTGTCTGATCAGGGCCAGCTTCTGCGGTTGCGGGCGATTCGAAGAATGAAATTGTTACGTCATCAATGGTGGTGCAAAATTCATTCACCACGGTCCATGTGAATGTTACGGCTCCAAATCCATTTGCTATCACTTGCGTTGTTGGATCGCCTGCGCCAGTGGTATAGCTTACACTTTGAGAAGCGGTCCATGTACCTGTACCATGAGGTGGTGCATTGCCATCAAGGAAGATAGTGTTGCCACATATTTCTTGATCAGCTCCTGCTTCAGCGATGGGCTTTTTGGCAAGGGTAATGAAAATTTGATCACTAACTGGCGCACATCCTGTGACTCCTTGGGCAGTGATGGTGAGTGTAACACCTCCATTTGAAAACTCCTCGAGTGATGGAGTATAAGTGGGCTGGAGAATGTCGACAGATGGGGTGAATGAACCATTGCCTCCAGTCCATTGCAAAGAGGATTGGTTGCTGGCCGTGGCTCCATTCAAAACGACTACTTGATCACTACAAACTTGTTGATCCTCTCCTGCAAAAACAGTTGGAGCTGAGCTAAATGTAATAGTGATTTCATCGTTCGCACTTCCACAAACAGAGTTTCCGAAAGCGGTAATCGTAAGCGTTACACTCCCCGCTTGAATTTCTTCTGTGGTTGGGAGATAAGTGTTGGTTGCTGCGTTGCTTCCATTTACGAATGTCCCAGCACCTCCAGACCATGCCACTGAAATGACATCTTCACCGAGTGTAGGATTTAAATTGACGTCGGCAGCGTTACCGCAAAGATTGATATCTGCGCCAGCATCTACAGTTGGCGGATTGCCAGAGTCTACAATAGTTACTGTGGCTGTACAAGTGCTTTGAAGACCGCTGGGATCAGTCACAGTTAAAATGATATTATTCTCGCCCAAATGCGAACAGTTAAACTCACTTTGGGAGATGTTTATATTCGAAATTGAACAATTGTCGAATGAGCTATTGTTAATTTGATCATGATTAATACTCGCTACGCCGCTCGCATCGAGCTGTACTTCGATGTTGTTACATTGAGCAGTTGGCTGAATATTATCCACTACTGTTACTACAGCCGTGCAAGAATTCGAATTGCCATGTGAGTCAACAGCGGTAAGTAGCACTTGATTCGGTCCAATGTTGGAGCAGTCAAATTCTGTTTTACTTATTGTACGTTCTACAATATCACACGCGTCGAATGATCCTCCGTCGATTTGATCAATAGAAACTCCAATAGTGCCATCCGATGTAAGGGGCAGCGTCAAATTGCTGGCACATTCCATCGTCGGTGCGGTGATATCATTTACATGAACTTTTGTATTGCAAGTAACCGGTAAAATACCTCCGTCGTCATCTTCATCCTGGAAGAAGGCAGTCCAGACAACCGTTGTTGTACCCACTGGGAACGTAGCATTAGTAATGCTTGAAGAGTTATTGAAATTATTGGTAACTGTTATTGGCTCACAATTACCAGAGATTACAGGACTAATCAAAGAAACGATTGCAGAACAAGAATTTTCGTCGGTATTTCTAAAGATTTCAGGCACACATAGGATGGAGGGTTCTAAAGAAACGTTCTCGACAAATACACTCGTAGTGCATTGTTGTGTACTGCCATTGAAGCCTATGGCCTCGAATGTTACAACTGTTGTTCCAAAAGGAAGTATTTCTGGGGCATTGTTTTCTCGAAATTGAACAACACAAGAATTTATAATTTGAGATTCTGGGAATTGATAGTTTTCCAAGCCGCACTCCGAATTACTATTGAGAGTTAAAGAAGCAGGACAGAGGAGGGAGAAATCCGACAATCCCGTTGTCGTGGATTGAGAGTATTTTCCATAAATACTGCTGGGGTCACTGCCTCCGAATGGACTCATAGAAAGGCCTGTTTGAGATGAACTAAACCCTGTGAAATAGACAAGGCCAAGACCTCTCAAAAAAATATCAGTAAATTCATCACTTTGATTGCCATTAATAGATTGAGTCCAAAGATTGTCGGAGTCTCTAGTCATGGCTTTTATCCAGGCATTTTGACTACTTCCGTTTATGATAATGTTTGCGGCATTATTAAGGGTTTCAAATACAATATTGTCACTGGTTGCACCTGCCAGGTAAACGCGCTTTTGAACGTCACTTTCAATAGCAGTGATGTAGTTGTCGCTAGTATTACTGCCCGCAGGGAACAATCTTATAAGCTCAGACTGCCCTGTTGTTGCTGCTCTGCGTTGGAACAGGATTGTAGGAAGCGACCCGCTGGGAATTAGATTTAGCCCAGCTTCAATCGATGTGGGAGTGCTAACTGATGAAGTTAAGGTTGCTGCAACATAAACTTCATCACAACTCACACTCACGAAGGGTCCCGAATTAACTAGAACACTGCTAGGCAATAGTTCTGTTCGCGACCATTGCAATTCACCTTCTGCCGATATCTTGAACAACGCAATGGATGTTCCATTCGCCAAAAGTTGAGGCCCGTTATTTATTGGGGAGCCATCTTCATAACTATAGCAGCGATAATTTGAATCGCCAGAAAGAATAGTAATTAGATAAAAATTATCTCCATCGGTATCCAAACTTCCTGTTAATTTATTCGCATCGCTTAGATCATAACTGAAAGAAGGGCTGGTATAAGCTCGGTACCATTCGCACTGTCCAGCATAATTAATTTTTGCGATATACGCACCTTTCCAGTCATCTTCATCGGAAAGGTCAAGTCCGAAGATTTCTAAATTATTAGAAGCGTCATCATCGGAGTCCGAAGAGTTTGTGAACAGACCACTTACTGCCACACCATCCCCAGCATCCACTAACTCCAAGCCAGCATTGTCTTCATCTGAGCCGAGTCTATCCATCCATCTTAACTCACCTGCATCATTTATAGAAATTACGACGGCATTTTGATTGTCTCCAAAAACTTCAAAGTCGGTGGCTGATATATCTGAGGTATAATTAATGCTTGAGGGAAAGGATAAAAACCCAGTGAGGTAAACGTTTCCATCACTACCTACGGCGATGTCGAGAATTGCATCGTCATCTGGACCGCCTCCTGTAATAAACCATTGAAGGTTGCCTTCAAAATCAATCTTTGCAATAAACAAATCTTCCCCGCCTTGGGCTGCAAAGGTCTCCAAAGCAGGTTGATCTACATTTCCTTGGATGCTATTGATATTGAAAAAATCATGAGGGTCAATCAACTCTCCTGCTGATACTTCAAGACTTCCGGCTATATAAGTGCATTGCTTAGTTTCATCAACGGCGATCGCATAAGCGTAATCATTGAAATTGTTTTCTGAACCAACAATGACTTCAAGATTTTGGGCATTGCTCTCCACGCTGAAACAGCAGAAAGAAACAAGACATATTAAGGTTAGGAGTAAACGCATCTTATCGGTTTTGGCAATACATACCCGATTATACGCATACTATACCTAACAGTTACGTTTTAATTCTTTTTTTTTGCTTATTAAGTTGTTGAGAACTAAAAAACTACTCAATTTTTGAGGAGGTTGTTAATCACCGGCACAAGAGCGTCTATGTCTCCCGCCCCGAGGGTAAGGATAACACCTTTTTGAATTTCACCGATTTTGCCCAACAAATTTGGCTTTTGAATAAGGCTTTTGTTTGGA
>CANGVZ010000207.1 GCA_947457285.1 Flavobacteriales bacterium
AAATTTGTCGATATGACCAGACTAGAGCGTTTTTTACTTTCTCTCTTGATTCTCTCCGTCTGTTCCAGCACTTCGCAAAATAATGCGTTTCGTGATTTGGATTACGCCCTTACTGTTTATGACAGTAAGAGTGGGTTGAATCAAAAACAGATTGTTTCATTCTGTAAGGATCCGAATTCCGGACTTATCGTATGTGCTACTGCCAATGGGCTAAACTATTTCGATGGTAATCACTTCTTCCCCTATCATAAAGTAGCTTCAAAGCGTCAAATTCTCCTTATAGATTTGACTTATTACGAGCCTTTAGATGCTATAATTGGTTATAATGACACAAGAACGCTCTACTCTACGAAAGGAGGCTTTAAGGAGCTTATAAAGTCCAATGCATTCGATATTCAAAATGATAGTATTTGGGTCCTGGACGGTTTGGGTGATGTGAAGCTCTATCGAGACCAATTTGTGACTCCCGAAAAGGTTTATCGCTCCGGAATTACAAACTCAGCTGCAATTAAAAGATTGCCAGACGGAAAATTCATCATTTCAGATTATGAAAAGTCCGAGCTTTACGATCCCGTCACCAATACACATACTTTTTTGCTGGACGAGCCTTTGTGGTATTTAGAACATCACAAAGAGCGTAATACGATGTATGTTTTTTCGCCAACATCTCTTTGGAAGTACGATGATGGACAATTAGAACAGGTCTTTACTTCCAACGGTGAGTTCTTTATTCGCGATGTCACTTGTCACGATGATTACATATGGATAGCCACCTTGAATGGACTTTACGAATTGCGCCAGGGAAGCGTGAGGCATATTGATCAAAGTACCATACTCCCCACCAATCAGTTGAGTCAAGTTTGGTATGACGAAACTGCGCACAGCTTGTTTGTTGGCACAAACAATCGCGGCTTGCTGAAGTTAGAAAAGGGGTGTGCGAAGACCCTCTACTACTCGCATCCGTATCTGCAGGATACGTTCAGCTCTTTGAAATTTGTGAATGGTGATCTTTGGGCTATTTCAGCCGGAGGGCTGTTGCGTTTGCATAATGATAGCGTTATATTCTCCAACAATTCTGGTTTCTATCTCGCTTCTATGACGGTTGATTTTCCCAATGTTTATTTGGGAACTTGGGGATTGGGATTGCGCCGCTGGAATTTCAATTCAAAAAAGTACGAGAATATTAGTTTTTCCAATCAACAATCAGTTCAGAACATTTCATTTGATCGTGTAGGTAGACAATGGATTGCAACTACGGAGGGGCTCTATCGCGAGGAGGGAATTGGAAATGAAAATTACATCCCAACGGAGGTGATGAAGTCGATTACCGCTTTATATTTTGATGATGATGGAACAGTTTGGGCTGGAGGCAAAGGGGGAATTTTCCACCTCGATGATTCGGGTAAAATTTTGAAATCTTGGGCAAACTCTGAAAAAGTAAACTTCTTTGATCTGCGAGCCTTCTACAGAAGTTCATCAGGAATTTTATACGTTGGCACTTATGGAGATGGTATATTGGCTATTAAAAATGACGAGCTGATTTATCTGAACGAAAAGAAAAATTATCTCGTGGGAAATGATGTTTTCACGCTTGCTCCCACCTTCGATGGATATTTACTTATCACTACGAATAGTGGATTGCTCGCTCTTTCAGAGCAGGCACTGAATGAATTTGTGGCGGGGAAAAGAAACTTTTTGATTCCATTGAAATTCGAGGAGAATGCTGGTATCATGAATACAGAATTTAATGGAGGGTTCGGAAACAACTGGGCGCAATCTGATTCAAGCACCTACTATTTTCCATCCATCCAGGGAATCGTGAAATACACGCATAACCCTGTGAAAATTGAAAAGAATGAGCTGGTCATTAGAGAGTTTCTTGTAGATGGTGTTCCCGTGGATTCGGCTTTTCCTATCGATGAAAATGTGAATGTCATTCAGGTAATTTTTAATTCCGCAAATTTTGGTTCTTTCCGCAATCAATACTTTCAATATAAACTAGAGGTAGATGGTGAATCTTCTGAATGGAGTAGTCCTTTCAAGGATGGTAAAATGACCTTTTCACAGATCGAAGTGGGTTCGTACAAGCTCTTTCTTCGAGCCGTTGATGGTACACACAGCGAGGGTGGAGATGTCGTCTCCATTACATTCGAAATCACTGGGAAATTCTACGAACAGCCATGGTTCAGAACCCTTGTCAACTTCATAATGGCTGGAATAATCGCGGTTTTACTTATTGTACTTTTTACAAAAAGGAACAAGAAAGTTTAATTGTCACTTTCTTTATAGAGCGTATCTGCTATACGCTGTATGATCATTTGAGTAATCCGTTTGTTCATCTCCGCAATGTTGGCACTATAGTAGTCAAACTCTTCCAGAGTCATCATGCCTACAATCATTCCAATAAGTTGATTTTTAAATGGAGTTTGTGATTGAATAAAAGGTTTTATTTCTCGGATATATTGTTCTTTGCTATGAACTCGTGCGAGAATAGCAAAGAAATTAGGCGTATTCTCTACCGCTCTGAGAATGAGTTCATGCTGCAATTTGATAATCGGTCGCAATACTGAATTCTGAAATACCTCGTGTGGATGCTGCTGTTCGGGCTTTTCCACTTTTATTTCAGGACGTAGTTGATATATCTGTGAACTGCGATGAATCATGATAACTAAACAAAAAAGGTCAAAAAGTGTTCACTGTACACTTTATTTCCTTCGAGCAACAAACCATACAGAGAGTCCAATTTTTTTTAAGAGAATGCGATCAATTAGTTTTACCACTGGTAGTGCGCGATCGAAGAGACGCATGGCACTTGGACTAATTTCCTTTTTTTTCAATATGCTTCCGCTCACAAACCAACCGGGTATTCCAGCAAAATTGAAATAGCGCATCTTCACGACTTCTACGTTGTTTGGAATATAGAGTGAAAGTGTTTTTTTGGTAAATCTCCTATAGTGTCCTAACTCCCTGTCAAAGGCATTGAACAACAATTGATATGCCGGCACTAGCACTATTAGATTTCCACCGTGTTTCAGCAGCTTTGCCGCGTTTCGCATTGCCTGATGATGATCTTCTATATGCTCTACCACGTTTAGGGCAAACACGGTGTCAAATTGTCCCAGTAAGTCGGCATATTCCTTTTCAAAATTTTCATGAACCATATCCACCGAACGAACGTTCGGTTCGGATAATTGAAACTTATCCATCAGATATTCCCGATAGTTGTCTCGCAAATCGCTGAGCACAATATCTTTTTTATCTCGAATAAAAAATGAGCTGATATTTCCGATACCACTTCCTAATTCGATGATTTTACCTTCACAATAGGGAGCAATCGTCTCGTACATCCATTCGTTGAAAGCAGGTGCATTGCTGATTGCCTCCAATGTGGAGATACCATATTTATCAATTTCTTCGTGGCTCACTTTAGGTGCTTTCTATCCCAAATGTTGTATTTCATGATGCACCAAATCGCTCTGAAACCATCTTTCCAACCGATTTTTTTGCCTTCTGCATAAGTGCGGCCGTAGTAGCTGATGCCCACTTCGTAGATTTTTATTTCAGGAATACGCGACAGTTTAGCGGTGAGTTCAGGCTCAAAACCAAAGCGCTTTTCTTTGAGCAAAAGACTTTTTGCAATGCTACTTCTAACCATCTTGTAACATGTTTCCATGTCTGTGAGATTGAGATTGGTGAGCGCATTGCTCATGGCAGTGAGCACTTTATTGCCGATGCTGTGCCAGAAGAAAAGGATGCGGTGCCCACCACTTCCTTTGTAGCGTGACCCATAGACGACATCTGCTCCTGCTTTCATCACCACTTTAATCATCAAGTTGTATTCTTCGGGATCATATTCGAGATCGGCATCTTGCACGATGAGGTAATCACCTGTGGCTATTTCAATCGCCTTATGAATTGCTGCTCCCTTTCCTTGGTTGAAGGGTTGCTTGAAAAAAGTAATTGGGAAATCGGGATGAGCATTCATGTAGCGCTGCACGGCGCCATCGGTATCATCCTTGGAGGCGTCATTTACGATGATGACCTCTTTCTGGACGTCGTGACTGAGCTGCACAAGGCGCACTTTGTCCAATATCTCATGGATCGTTTTCTCCTCGTTGTATGCGGGAATAAGAATAGAGAGCTTTTTCAAGGTGGTCTTGCCTTTTTGGATTGGCTGCGAATATAATTCTTACTTTAAGTAGAGTGACTATATTTGTGAAAATACTCTTTAATCATGTGGCGTAAGATAGTTGTTGTTTTTGCTTGTTTTTCAATTGTTTACTCCTCTCTCTCACAAAACAGCGCGGATATTCTTTTAGAAATTAAAAAGCTCGGTACCACTGGCTCAGTACTTTACGTGGCTGCGCATCCCGATGATGAAAACACACGCCTATTGGCCTATTTGGCGAATGAACGAAAAATGAGAACAGGATATCTGTCGCTCACGCGTGGTGATGGTGGCCAAAATCTAATTGGGGATGAGCAAGGTGTGGCCCTCGGTCTGATTCGTACTCATGAATTACTTCAGGCGAGAGGTATTGACAGAGCGGAACAATTTTTCTCTCGAGCGTATGATTTTGGTTATTCAAAAAATCCCGAAGAAACATTCGGTTTTTGGAATCGCGATAGCGTACTTGCTGACATGGTATGGGTGATTAGAAAATTTAAACCCGATGTCATCATTTGCCGTTTCCCAACTACCGGAGAAGGTGGCCACGGCCATCATACGGCGTCGGCTATTCTTGCAGAAGATGCTTTCGAGGCGGCTGCGGATCCAACCAAGTTTTCTTGGCAGCTCAAGTACACAGAGGTATGGCAGGCAAAGCGTCTACTTTGGAACACATTCAACTTTGGTTCTACCAACACCACCGCAGAAGATCAATTGAAAATTGACGTAGGAGCATACAATCAATTGATGGGTAGAAGTTATGGTGAAATAGCGTCTGAAAGTCGCTCTATGCACAAGAGTCAAGGTTTTGGTTCAGCGCGCCAGCGCGGTATCAATTATGAATATTTCAAATTGATGAAAGGAAGCCCTGCTGAAAAAGATCTTTTTGACGGCGTGGAAACAAGCTGGACGAGAATTGCTGCTGCCTCCGGCATTCAAGCGCTAATCAACGATGTGGTGTATAATTTTAAGTCAGATGCTCCTCAAAATGCGCTGCCACAAT
>CANGVZ010000208.1 GCA_947457285.1 Flavobacteriales bacterium
ACAGGTGGATTGAATTTCCAAGTAGAGCACCATTTATTCCCAAGAATTTCTCACGTACATTATCCTGAGATCAACAAGTTGGTAAAAGAGACTTGTGATCAATTTGGGGTTCGTTATAACGAGTATAAGACAGTTGTCCAAGCCCTCAAGTCGCACGTGAATCACTTGCGATTGGTAGGAAAAGCCGCTTAAGGCACATATTCCATCGCGCCGTCGAGGATATAATTCATTTGATAGATATCATCAGCATTCAGACGAAGCTTGCCTTTAAAAGTCAAGCGTTCGTCTGTTTTGTATTTGCGATGATTACCAACAAAACGAAGATCGACAACCGACTCTGGACCACCGCCGCCGCAGAAATAACAATTTGCATAAGGATAGCGTGACACTACGTAGAAATTATCGTCATAGTCAACCGGAATAACATATCCAGTGATATAGACCTCCTTTCCTTCATATGCTTTCACTCCTGGTCCGAAAGAGGGCTTCCAAAAGTAAGAGTCTAGTTCTTGCATATAAATCTGCTTGAACGTGACATCAGAAAGTGTCTTCCATGTAAGTTCGTTGGGAACATCATCTGAGAGATTTGGTGCTAAAACAGAATATCGGGTGCGGTCCCAATCGAGCGCACGCATTGCAGTTGCGGGCTCTTCACTTTCATTCCAACAACTATAACTGCTGAGGGCAATGGCGCCCATCACACCCAAAGAAAAGAAAACAATTTTTTTAAGCATTCGCGAGGGTTTTTGAAATGTCCATCTTTACTGCTCGCACGGCAGGCAATAATGAGGCCATCATTCCGACAAGCAAAGTTACACCGAACAATACAATTTCGCCCGTCGAAATTCCCACATCATTGAGTTCGTATTGGAAATTTTCTTTGAGGAAGCTGCTGAGTACGAATAATCCAATGCGGCTTAGTAAAGCTCCTAAAGCGAAACCAATGATTACTAACAATAGACCTTCTTGCATGATAAGTCTGAATAGCGTGCTGCGCGAACCGCCCATGGTGCGGAGGAGCGCGAGTTCGTATTTGCGTTCTTTCAAGCTGTTGTAAAGACTAATGAAAACGCTCACGAACGAAAGAATCATGATTAAAATGGCTATTGCACGAATGGTGTCCATGCCAAGTCCAAAGTTTTGACTTAGTCGATTCATCTCAATTGCTGGGTCAGCCAATTGCATGTTGGTATCGCGCACTACGTTGGCGAGCATCATTGCTGCGAGTGGATTTCTTTTTTTAATCAAATAGGCTGTCATTTCCTGTGATGCCTCCTCATCATGAGCGTGGTCATCGTGAGCATGATCGTCGTGCGCGTGCTCATCGTGCGCGTGGTCATTGTGAGCATGATCGTCGTGAGCGTGTTCTTCGTGATTTTCCCCTTCATGGTCGCCGTGGTCGTGAACAAGCCACACCGATTCAACTGGAGTGAGGATAAGATTATCGAGTGCACTATTATTATTTTCCATAATGCCCACCACTCTGAATGGATGGTCGTGATGATGCGCATCTTCCTCGTTAGCTTGATTGTCGAAACCGTGCATGGAGGTGAATGTGTCGCCAACTTTTAATCCTGTTTCTTGCGCCACACGGGCACCAAGAGTGGCCTCAAATGGCGCAGAGAACAAACGTCCTTCTTTCATTTGATAACCATAGTGCTCTGGATACTTGAAATTGGTCCCGACAATGCGCCACTTTTCATAATTATCGCCATATGCCAAAGGAATTGCTTCTTTTACCATTGGATTTTTGAGCACCTTTTGTGCGTCCGACACTTTGATATTTCCAGTGGGCGCATCGACGTGATAGACATTCGCAAGAATGAGCTGCATGGGGCTTCCTTTTGCGCCGAGCACAAAGTCGATGTCTTTGATGTTGCGATCGAATTTTTCGGTTACCTGCTTTTCTAATAAAAGCAAAAGCGAAATGATACCAACACCAAATGAAAGCAACACCACGCTCAATGCTGTATTGAGTGGTTTTGCAGCAATATTGCTCCAAGATATTTTGATCAGGTTCATAGCGTCACTTGGTTTTTAAAGTGGTCTTTAAGTCTTTTGTCGTGCGTAACGATAATGAGTGCAGCGCCTGTATTTTTTGCCTGTTCTTCGAGGAGGGCTATCACTTCACTGGCATTTTTATCATCGAGTGCAGAGGTAGGTTCATCGGCGAGGATGAGTCGGGGATTGTTCATCACTGCTCGAGCAATGGCAACGCGTTGCGCTTCTCCAACGCTGAGTTGTGCGGGTTTTTTGTTCGCTTTATTTCCGAGTCGAAGACGTTCAAGTGTTGCGATAGCTTTCTGTTTATCTATTTTTTCTCCCGTCAGGAATGGTGGTAGAATGAGATTATCTGCCACGGATAGTGCATTTACGAAGTGTGCAGTTTGAAAGATGATTCCAATATTTTTTCCTCTAAATTTATCCAAGGTAGCACCAGACATGTTGGAAGTATTGCTGCCATCGATCACAACGCTTCCACGAGTAGGCTTGAGAAGTCCGGCAAGCAGATGAAGCAAGGTGGTTTTGCCGGTGCCACTTTCTCCCAAAATGAGCAGAGGGTTTTCGGGCGAGCACTGTATGGTTGGGAATTTAAATTGGGGCCCATCGGCATATTTAAACTCAATGTTTTCCGCTGTTATCATATCGCAGATTTTGAAGTAGCGCAAATATAAACCGCATGTTTACCGATATTTGCACTTAAATACCGTTAAAATGAACTTTAAGCAGCGTTTGTTTCGCTATTTGATTGGTGTGGTGATTGGATGCATTTTGGTATTCACCATTTTTCCTAACTATGATTGGTTGGGATGGACGCCCGGAAAGCAGGTGATGAAGAAGATTCGCGAGTCGAAGTGGGAGCAGACCGAGCGTGGGCGTTGTCAGATGGACTGCTTGAAATTGAGCAATGTGGATTTTGATCAAGCGAGATTTACCGGAGAGGTTAATTTCTCTATGAGTGATGCACAGAGCAAACCTCCTCGCTATCAATTGGAACATGGAGCGAATGTCTGGCAGGTGTTAGTTTCAGATTCTTTGATTACATTGCTGGAAGTTAAAAAACAAGGGCAGTCATCTGGTTGCGATTGTAAATAGAATTTGTATGAGAAAAAAAATACAGGAATTGGCTAGTAAGTGGAGCGAAGAGTTGGTATCAATTCGTCGCCATTTGCATGCTCATCCTGAGCTCTCATATCAAGAAGTGGAGACGTCTGCATTTGTGAGAAAGAAGCTTGCAGAATGGGGTATTTCATTTGAATATCCGATTGGTGGAGAAGGGATTTTGGCCAGAGTAGAGGGGCGCAACCCTCAAAGTAGAAGCATCGCTTTGAGAGGCGATATGGATGCTCTTCCGATTGTCGAAGCATGTGATGTGCCCTACAAGAGTAAAAGAGAAGGCATCATGCACGCGTGTGGTCACGATGTTCACACCACTTGTCTTCTTGGAGCAGCTAAGATTTTAAATGCATTAAAAGATGAGGTCGAAGGGACATATTATTTTGTCTTTCAACCAGGGGAGGAAAAACTTCCGGGGGGCGCATCACTGATGTTAAAAGATGGCCTTTTTTCTAAAGAAAAACCGAGCTCAATCCTGGGGCAGCACGTTTATCCAGAATTGTTAGCAGGACAATTGGGATTTGGCTCTGGGCCGTACATGGCAAGCACTGATGAGATTTATGTCACGGTGAAAGGAAAAGGAGGCCATGGAGCGAAACCAGACAAAACAATAGATCCAGTGCTGATTTCAGCGCACTTAATTGTAGCGCTGCAACAAGTGGTGAGTCGTTGGACCGATCCCATTTTACCAGCAGTTTTGTCTTTTGGTAAGGTGACTGCGAATGGCGCAACGAATGTAATTCCACAAGAAGTGAAGCTAGAAGGGACATTCAGAACATTTGATGAAACTTGGAGAAAGGAGGCTCACCAACGCATGCAGCAGTTGGCGAAGGGCCTTGTTGAAGGAATGGGTGGAAGTGTTGATTTTGATATTGTTGTAGGATATCCCGTTGTATACAATGATCCCGCGGTGACGGAAAAGGCACGTGCCCTGGCTGTTGAATATGTGGGTGAAAAGAATGTTATTGATTTAAAACCTCGCGCCACGGCTGAGGATTTTGCATATTTCTCTCAAGTAATGCCCGGTTGTTTTTATCGTTTGGGCACTGCGTCTGCGGATGGAAGTAATCGTTATTCTGTGCACCATCCGATGTTTAACGTCGATGAATCAGCCATTGCGGTTGGAGCTGGATTCATGGCGTTCGCAGCAGCGAACGCGTGATGAAAAAAGTGCGAAGTCGGATTAATTACCGACTTCGCTCATAAATTTGATACGCATCAATCGCAGGGGTTCTTCTTCAAAGTCTCCTTCGAAATAATCCATCGCTTCTTCGATGCTGTCCGTTTCGCTTTGCATGAAATAATCCATGATATCGCTCTGTGAATCTTCATCAATTTCTTCATCTATAAAGTACTTGATGTTGATTTTCGTGCCTGATGACACAATTGCTTCGAGCTCATCGAGCAATTCGCTCATGTCTTTACCGAGGCCTTTTGCGATATCAGGAAGTGGGATGCGCTTATCGATATTTTGGATAATCTGAACTTTGTGTCCGCTCTTATTGACGGCGCTTTTCACGACAAAGTCAACAGGGCGTTCGATATTGTTATCATCTACATAACGTTTGATGAGTGCGATGAAGGGAGCACCGAATTTCACAGCCTTTCCTTTACCCACACCACCGATATTGCTTATTTCATCAATGGTGATTGGATACTGCGTTGCCATTTCTTCCAATGCAGGATCTTGGAAAATAACGTATGGTGGAATCTTCTTCTCTTTGGATGTTTTAAGTCGAAGCTCCTTGAGCATTGCGAAGAGTGTTTCGTCTGCTGCGCCGCCTCCTTGCTTGGGAATTAGCAATTCACCGTCATCGTCTGTTTCACCGATTTCCTCTTCTTTTACCAAAGTAAATGAAGTTGGTTTTTTCATAAAGGCTTTACCTTCATCAGTGATTTTGAGCGTACCGTATGTCTCGATTTCTTTACGCAGCAGGCCTCTAACGAGCATTTGACGAAGAATTGCGTTCCAGAATTTTTCTGTTTCTTCTTTTCCTTCACCAAAGAATTCATTGAGGTGACCTTTGTAGG
>CANGVZ010000209.1 GCA_947457285.1 Flavobacteriales bacterium
AGAGGAACAAAGAACAGGGGAACAAGGGAACAAGGGGACGGAGGTTTTGGTCAATAGCCTGCCCATTCATGGGCAGGATGCGGGGGAACGAGAACGGGAACGAGAACGAGAACAAGAACAAGAGAACAAGGAACAAGGAACAAGGGAACAAGGAACAAGGGAACAAGGAACAGGGGAACAAGGGACAGATGGAGTTCTTGAGACGATTCATGCCAGAGACTTGGATGACATGACGCAGAACATCCTTGTCGAGGCAATTCAAAGCACTATTGAATTGGAAGTGGAAGAGAATGAGGAGGAAGAAGAGGAAAATGAGAATGAGAATGAGGATATAGAGGAAGGAGGAAGTGAGGAGTTGAGTGCTTTTGAAGGGGAGCCGAAAACCTATGCTGAATGGATGATGTGGAAGGCGGCCAAACAAAAAGGCAATACTTCTAAATCTTCCAAGCTGGCCATTGACAAAGATGAGGAGGCAACCGATGCGACGATGAAAATCGCAGTGGAGAAAACCGAGGTGACAGGACCTAGTGTGACCGTGCAGAAAATGCAAGTCAGCGGACCAAAAGCACATCAGCAAAATCTCATCGACAAATTCATCCAGCTTCAGCCAAAGATCACTCCTGGTAGGGCAACCGACTACCCCACAAAGGACAATCTCGGAAAAGATAGTTTGGAAGATGATATGACCTTCGTGACCGAAACTATGGCCAAATTATTCGCTCAACAAGGAAAAATTGACAAAGCCCGAAAGGTTTATCGTCAATTAATGGTGCTTCATCCAGAAAAAAGCGTTTACTTTGCAGCCCAATTAAAAAATTTGAACCAACTTAAAAAGTAATTATAGTTATGGCAACGTTTATCATCGTACTCATCATCATTGTTTCCCTTCTTTTGGGTGGCATCGTATTGTTGCAAAACCCTAAAGGTGGTGGTCTGGCAGTAGGTTTTCAAGGCTCAACTCAAATTGGAGGTGTACAGAGAACTGCTGATTTTCTTGAAAAAGCCACTTGGTATCTTGCCATCGCTCTTTTCGTGCTTTGCTTAGCATCTGCTGCATTCTATACTCCAAAAACTCCAACCGGACCTGATGCTGCTGGAACAACTGAGCAAACAGAAGGTGCTGCTACCAGCGGAGATGGCCAAGAGCAGTCTGGACAGTAAGACATAACTTTTTTCACCAATATAGAATGTCAGTGTGTCAACCGCACTGACATTTTTTTTGCCCTTCTCTGACATTTTTTGCAGAGAAACGAGTGAAATCAGCGTTGGCACAAAAAGTGACGTCCGCGGGCACAACCAAAAAAATAGTTTAACCATTAATTATATAAAGTATGTCAGTTTCAATTAAACCTCTAGCAGACCGTGTGATCGTAGAAGCAGCTCCGGCAGAGTCTACCACTGCAAGTGGAATCATCATTCCGGACACCGCCAAAGAAAAGCCACAGCGCGGAACCGTAGTAGCTGTTGGAAATGGCAAAAAGGATGAGCCAATGACTGTGAAAGTGGGCGACACAGTATTGTATGGAAAGTACGCAGGTACAGAAATTACAGTTGAAGGTAAGGAATACCTTATCATGCGCGAATCAGACATCTTCGCTATCGTTTAATCAAGTAAATCGTAACATAAAAATCAATAATCGATTATGGCAAAAGAAATAACCTTTGACACCGTAGCACGCGAAAAGTTAAAGGCCGGTGTTGACGCTTTGGCAAACGCCGTAAAAGTGACCTTAGGTCCAAAAGGTAGAAATGTAGTTATCGACAAAAAATTTGGTGCCCCACAGGTCACTAAAGACGGTGTTTCGGTAGCAAAAGAAATAGAACTCAAGGACGCCATCGAAAATATGGGCGCTCAAATGGTAAAAGAAGTTGCTTCGAAAACAGCGGATCTCGCCGGTGACGGAACAACTACCGCTACTGTACTCGCACAAGCAATTGTATCTGCTGGTTTGAAAAACGTAGCTAGCGGAGCTAACCCAATGGACCTCAAAAGAGGAATCGACAAAGCCGTGGCTGCAGTGGTGGCTGAATTGGCTAAGATTTCGAAAACCGTCGGGAGCGACAACGACAAAATCAAACAAGTGGCGAGCATCTCCGCAAACAACGATGACGCCATCGGAAGCCTCATCGCACTTGCAATGGAAAAGGTGGGAACCGAAGGTGTTATCACTGTCGAGGAAGCAAAGGGTACAGAGACTGAAGTGAAGACCGTAGAAGGTATGCAGTTCGATCGTGGTTACCTCAGCCCCTATTTCATGACGAATGCAGAAAATCAGGAAGCTGAGCTCGAAAGTGCCCTGATTTTGATTCATGACAAAAAGATAAGCGCAATGAAAGAATTGTTGCCCGTACTTGAAAAAACCGCTCAAGCTGGCAGACCACTTCTAATTATTGCGGAAGACGTTGATGGAGATGCGCTTGCCGCGCTTGTTGTAAATAAACTCCGTGGTGCGCTTAAAGTAGCTGCCGTGAAAGCACCTGGCTTTGGTGATCGCAGAAAAGCAATGCTTCAAGATATCGCTATCCTCACAGGAGGAAATGTAATCAGTGAAGAAACCGGAGCTAAGCTTGAAAATGTAGTTCTTGAAGATTTGGGTCGTGCAGAAAAAATCACTATTGATAAAGACAATACTATTATTGTAAATGGGGCTGGTAAAAAAGAAGCTATTCAAGGTCGAATTGGTGAAATCAAGACCCAAATTGAAACTACTACTTCAGACTATGACAGAGAGAAGCTTCAAGAGCGCTTAGCTAAATTAGCTGGCGGTGTAGCGGTACTCTACGTAGGTGCAGCTACTGAAGTAGAAATGAAAGAAAAGAAAGACCGTGTTGACGATGCACTTCATGCAACACGCGCAGCGGTTGAAGAAGGAATCGTACCTGGTGGTGGTGTAGCCTATATCCGCGCTGCAGCTGCTCTGGAGAAGCTTGCAGGTGCTAATGAAGATGAAAACACAGGTATTCAAATCATCCGTCGTGCGATTGAAGAACCACTTCGTCAAATCGTAGCAAATGCAGGTGGTGAGGGTGCTGTAATCGTTCAGAAAGTACGTGAAGGAAAAGATGACTTCGGTTACAATGCACGATTTGAGCGTTTCGAAAACCTCTATGCAGCTGGTGTGATCGACCCAACGAAAGTAAGCCGTGTAGCATTGGAAAACGCTGCTTCGATCGCTGGTATGTTGCTCACTACAGAGTGCGTGATTTCAGACATCAAAGAAGAAGGTCCTGCTATGCCTGCAATGCCAGGTGGCGGAATGGGTGGAATGATGTAATACCGAATGAACGTTCATTCGGTCCAAAATAAAAAGGCCTTCTCACTGAGAAGGCCTTTATTTTTTATCCTATTTTTTCTATTTCTTCAATCCTGACCAAGTCAAATCGCGGTAGATTTCTACATCTTTAGTGCTTGCTTTCTTTTTACCACGAGACAATACACGTGCAGCATTGAATGCATTTGCATAAAAGAACTCGAGCAATTGTGATGCGTCCGCTTTTGCAAATTCTTTTGACTTTGCACCTTCTGCAAAGTACTTTAAGATGGGAGCATCAAACTTATCTGCACTCTTGCTTACCGCAGCAGTAATCAATGGTGATGATTTATATTGATCAAGAAATGAAAACTCTACAGCACTTTTTGAAGCAAACTCCATGAAAGCTGACCATACCTTTTCGAACTTTTTGTTTCCTGTGGCCTTTTCTTCCAATGCACCGGCGAGCGCCTCTGCCAAGTTTTCCTTGCACAAAAGATACATGGCAGCAACCATTTCATCTTTATTAGAAAAATGATGATAAATAGTTCCTACCGCAACCTTAGATTTCGCTGCAAGCTCAGCAATTGGAGCACCTTGAAAGCCGCCGCTGGCAACGAGTTGCAAAGCGGTACGTAAAACTTTTTCTCTTCTAGAAATGGTCTTTTTCATGATAATAGAATGAACGTTCGGTTACAAATATAAAAAAGTCTTTCATTTTTCACCTCAAAATCAGTGACTTTCATAGGATTGGGAGTATTTACTACTTTTACAAAAAATATCTATCATGAACTTAGCAGACAGAATTAATGAGGACATCAAAGCGGCGATGAAAGGCGGCGAGAAAGACAAACTCATGGCCCTTCGCGATATTAAAAGCAAGCTCTTGCTTGAAATGACTAAAGAAGGAGGAGACGGAAGCATTGATGATGCCAAGGGAATGGCGATTCTAAACAAGTTGTACAAACAACGGATGGAAAGTATTGAGATCTATAAAACTCAAAATCGTCCTGATCTTGCAGAAGAAGAGCAAAAGCAAGCAGACGTGATCGCAGCTTATTTGCCAGAGCAACTCACTGGTGAAAAACTAGAAGCTGCAGTAAAAGAAGTATTAGCTCAAATTGGTGCCGCAGGTCCGGGCGATATGGGCAAAGCAATGGGTGCTACCACAAAAGCACTTGCGGGAAAAGCCGATGGAAAAATGATTTCTGAAATCGTGAAGAGAATTTTGTCCAACGGATAATGAGCAAAGCACACATCCCATTACAAATTATTGGAAGACGAGAACGTATCGACCTTCCAGATCTTGGCGTGAGTGATGTGATTTCCAAAATTGATACAGGAGCTTTTCGAACGGCCTTGCACTGCGAATCGTGCAAGGTTGTTCAAAAGGCTGACGGGTCAGAAATACTCGAAACCATTTTTGATTTGGATGGGCATGGTCCGAAAGTATTTCACTTTAAAAAATTCTCTATTAAGGAAGTTAAAAGCTCATTTGGCCAAAGTGAAACCAGATATTGCATCAAGACCAAACTTCGCATTGGCGGTCGCGATATACGCAGCGAAGTCACCCTTACCGATCGTTCGGGAATGAAGTATCAGGTCCTGATTGGACGTAAAACTTTGCTCAAAAAATTTTTAGTAGATGTGAATCAAATCTTCGTTCTTGGAAAACACTAGACGTGTTTTTCCACGTACTTGATGATTTGGCCAGCAATGTCTTTCCCTGTTGCAGCTTCTATTCCCTCCAGACCAGGTGACGAGTTGACTTCAATAATCAAAGGTCCTCTATCGCTCTGAAGAATATCAACTCCTGCAATTCCGAGTTTCAATGCATTGGCGGCTTTAATTGCAGCCAACTCCTCTTCACGCGAAAGCTCTATCACCTCAGCG
>CANGVZ010000210.1 GCA_947457285.1 Flavobacteriales bacterium
CCCTCTGATTCGCCCCTCGCCCTACACCCTCATATTATCAATCAACCTCACCTCACCCACATAAGCGGCTGCCAGGATGATGGGTTGGAAAGGTTCGCCCCATTCTGGAACGGGGGCAAAAGTGCTTTCATCTACTATTTCTAAATACTCCAATTCTAATCCCGCTACAAGCTCCAATTGAGTACGTCCGTAGACCTCCAACTCCGAAGGAGAAAAATCATTCTTCTTTTCACACATATCATAAAGCACCCGCGAAATGTGCAATGCAATTCCGCGCTCCTTTTCGTTGAGTCGCATATTGCGCGAACTCATCGCCAGACCATCCGACTCCCTAAGTGTAGGGCATCCCACGATTTCAATCTGCGGCATTTCCTCTTTCGCAAACCTTCGGATATGGGCCAATTGCTGAAAATCCTTTTCTCCAAAATAAGAAATATGCGGTGTGACGATTTCAAACAATCGCTTCACTACCGTTAGCACGCCATCAAAATGACCCGGTCTGAACTTCCCCTCAAGGCTCGACGACAATATGCCATAATCCCAATGTCCCTTGTCGGGTGAAGGATAGATCTCTTCTACCGATGGGGCAAAAAGCATATTACAGCCCGTAGCCTCCAACATTTGAATGTCATGATCCAGCGTGCGTGGATAGTTTTTTAGATCCCCAGCATTGTTAAATTGAGTAGGATTGACGAAAATGGAGGCCACCACGAAGCGATTTTCGCCCTTTGCAGCCTCAATTAATGAAATATGTCCAGGGTGGAGCGCACCCATAGTGGGCACAAAAGCAATCGTTTTACCTGCTGCCTTAGCATCTAAGACACAAGACTTTACATCGCTTATAGTGGTGAGAACTGGTAGTGGCACGGCGTGAAATTAGAAAAAGTTGAGGGGTCAAAGCTAATTGTTTGGATTTATCGAAAAGAATTTTTATATACCTTTGCAAAACGATTTGTGAAATCTCTATTATCTCGTATGAGCAAAACAAGAGTTCTTTTCGTATCACAAGAGATACTACCCTTTTCACCAGAAAGCCTAACAGCAGCGTCTAGCCGCCAAATTCCTCAAGTAGCACACGAAAGAGGAAAGGAAACCCGCATCTTCATGCCCCGTTATGGCAAGATCAACGAGCGCAGACACCAATTGCATGAAGTGATTCGCCTTTCTGGAATGAACTTGATTGTGAATGATTCCGATCACCCACTAATCATTAAGGTCGCTAGCATCCCGCAGATACGCCTTCAGGTATACTTTATCGATAATGAGGAGTTTTTCCACAGAAAAGCTACACTCACTGACGATAGCAACAACCTCTTCGAAGACAACGACATGAGAATGATCTTCTTCACGAAGGGCGTTCTCGAAACAGTGAAAAAACTCGGTTGGGCTCCGGATATCATCCACTGCCACGGTTGGTTTACTTCACTGATGCCAATGTATGTGAAGAAGCTATATAGCCAAGACCCTCACTTCGCTGATACAAAGGTTGTTTTCTCAGCTTACGACGATGCTTTTGAAGGAAGTTTGGATAAAACTATCGCACAAAAAGTATCTTTTGACCACATCCCAGCGTCTGAGTTGAAAAATTTGTCTGATCCAACTTACAATAATTTGGTGAAGACAGCTATTCAATATTCAGATGGATACATTGCAGGTCATGAAAGTCTTGATCGCAGCATCGAAGAGTATGCTGCCAAATTGGAAGTCCCCGTTCTTCGCTCTTTCGAAGAAGGAGATCCACACACAGCAATTGATGAATTTTTTGACGCCGTTCACGCGGGAAAGTCCGTGCTCGTTGACTAATATGAAATCTAGTTTTTTTTATAAAAATAGCCTCAAGCAATTGGGGCTATTTATGTTTTTTGCACTGCCCCTCTTCATCACTTCGTGCAAACGCCCCACAACTGATGTGGGTGGTGACCTCATTCCTGAAGAAGACCTTCTTAGTGTCAATCAAACCGACACCGCCACCTTATTCGCTCAGACGGTGAGAGAAGACTCTCTTCAAACTAGCGATTTGTCGACTGTCATGTTAGGCACCTACGAAGATCCCATTATGGGAAGAACTACCGCTTCGTTTTATACGCAAGTGCAGTTGTCAACGAGCAATCCAAGCTTCCCTACCAATGCCATCGTCGATTCGGTAGTGTTATCCCTCGTTTTCTCTAATCGCCTGTACGGTAAAATCAACAATCAGATGATTGCCGTGCATCGCCTTACGCAAGACCTCAATCCCGACAGCAATTATTACAGCACACGCCACATCGCTTATAATTACTTCGACGAGGTAAAGCCAGATGAGCAATACTATAACATGGATCCTCTGGCCATCGTGGTAGTGGGCACTGACACCGTAAAGCCACAACTGAGACTCCAACTCAGAGATCAAGTGGGTTACGATTTGTTGCAAGCACCCGCCAGTGCTTTAGCTTCCAATGATGCATTCAAGGAGTTCTTCAAAGGATTTTATGTTCGCCCCAACATTTACTTTTCCAATGGTGGTGTTTTCAATTTTGACCTCGTAGACGCAGCTTCCAAGCTTACCGTTTATTATCGTTATGACGATGGAGGCACCGAAGAAACAGACTTCTACGATTTTACAATTAATACCGAAACCTCTTACTACTCGCGCCTGGAACATAACCGATTTGGCACAGTGTTGAGCCCTCTTACCAACGATGGCACCGTGAATGGTGACCAATTGTGCTACGTGCAGGCAGGGTCTGGAACCAAGGTAAAAGTGGAAATTCCCTACATCGAAAGCCTCAACGCTCTCGACGGACGAAGCATCAATCTTGCGCAACTCGTAGTTCCGTTTGAAGATGAAAGAACTTTTTATCCTCAAGCAGGCCTATTTTTGGCCTATGAAGATGAAGACGGAGAGCTGAGAATATTACCTGATCAGATATTCGGAAACATAGGCGGAACGGGCAACTTTGTGACAGACCGATATGTTTTTAATATTTCTATTTACATTCAACGCGTTTTGAATGGTGAAATCAAGAGCAATGGACTGTTTATCCTATCTCAAAATGCGGGTGTCAGTGTGGCGCGTTCTGTGCTCCACGGACCTCAATTTTCTGATTCGGATAGAAACCAAAACATGCGCTTGATTTTGACTTACACGCATTAATTACACCCTTATTACTAAATCATAACACCGCTAGACTATGTGTGGAATTGTTGGATACCTTGGAAATGGCGATGCCTATCCAATTCTAATCAAAGGACTCAAGCGACTTGAATATAGAGGCTATGACTCCGCAGGAGTAGCCATTTTAGAAAATGGAGATTTGAGTCTTTTCAAGTGCAAAGGAAAAGTAGTTGATCTAGAAAATATTGTTGACGAAGACTCTAAAACAGGAGGCATAGGTATCGGTCACACACGTTGGGCAACGCATGGTGTTCCAAACGATGTGAATGCTCACCCCCACCTTTCAGGTGATGGCAAGCTCGCCCTCATTCATAATGGAATCATCGAAAACTACGCCTCCATCAAAGAGGAACTCAAGAGCCGCGGACATATATTTCACAGTGAGACGGATACAGAAGTTCTTGTACACTTCATCGAAGATGTGCGCAGCAAACTCAATGTATCATTGTTCGAGGCTGTTCGTATCGCCCTCTCGGAGGTGCACGGTGCCTATGCTATTGTTGTTTTGGATAGAGAAAATCCAAACCAATTAGTGGCTGCCAAAAAGTCGAGTCCATTGGTGATTGGTGTTGGAAAAAATGACGATTACTATATCGCATCCGACGCCAGCCCTATCATTGAATACACTAAAAATGTAGTTTACCTCGATGATGAGGAGGTTGCCTTGATGGATCGCAAAGAGGGTTTGAAGATTGTGACCATTCAGAATCAAGCTAAGACTCCTTATATCCAAGCATTAGAATTAAAGCTCGAAGCCATTGAGAAAGGAGGCTATGACTCATTCATGTTGAAAGAGATTCATGAGCAGCCACGTTCCATTCGCGATTCTTTTAGAGGAAGAATCAATATTCAGAATGGTTTCGTCAAAATGAGTGGCATCGACGATTATCGCGATAAGTGGCTCAATGCAAAACGTATTATCATCGTAGCCTGTGGCACCTCGTGGCATGCGGGCTTGGTGGCCGAATATCTTTTCGAAGATTTCGCCCGAATACCAGTAGAAGTAGAATATGCGAGTGAGTTCAGATATCGCAATCCCGTTATATTCCCTGATGATATTGTAATCGCAATTTCTCAGAGCGGCGAAACGGCAGATACATTGGCGGCAATCGAACTTGCCAAGCAGAAAGGAGCTTTCATCTTCGGTGTTTGCAATGTGGTGGGTAGTACTATTTCACGCTCTACACACTCTGGTGCTTACACGCATGCTGGACCTGAAATAGGAGTAGCATCTACTAAGGCCTTCACTGCACAAGTAACGGTGCTCTATCAACTCGCATTAGGTGTAGCGCAAGTAAGAGGCACCATTGAGCAAAAAGATGTGATCAAACTGATGGCAGAACTCAATGCTGTTCCCGATCAAGTAGAAGTGGCTCTTAAGAGCAACGACCATGTTAAGGAAATTGCTGCTATCTATAAAGACTCTCGAAACGCTCTCTATTTGGGTAGAGGATACTCATTCCCTGTAGCTTTGGAAGGAGCCTTGAAACTCAAGGAAATATCCTATATCCATGCTGAAGGATATCCTGCTGCCGAGATGAAACATGGACCCATCGCACTCATCGATGAGGAAATGCCGGTATTTGTAATTGCGACCCAAGGTCAATCCTACGAGAAAGTGGTCTCCAACATTCAAGAAGTGAAGGCGCGAAAGGGTAAAATCATCGCTGTGGTGACTGCTGGAGACAAAACGGTGAGCGAATTGGCAGATCATACGATTGAAATACCCAAGACGGATGACACCTTGGTTCCCATCATTTCTGTCATACCTTTTCAACTTCTGGCCTATCATGTGGCAGTGATGAGAGGTTGCAATGTGGACCAACCAAGAAATCTTGCGAAGAGCGTGACTGTAGAATAACTTATTGAAAAAGAGCGCGCTGAACGGTATTCACTCGTTTTTATTTTTCCTATAGTTAGGATTACAACATTTTTTGGTTCAGAATTTGACAAGGGGCGTCGGTTAAAAAAAGCTTTAGAACGTGAC
>CANGVZ010000211.1 GCA_947457285.1 Flavobacteriales bacterium
AAGCAAAGCCTATATAGGCGAAGTGGTGGATGGAGTTTATAAGCCCTTTAAATGGATAAAGCCGGACAAGGTTGATGAAGTGTTGGAGGTTACCGATGAAGTAACCTATTTGGCAGAAGATGGCGTACAGCGGGTAGGGAAGCTGGAAGTAGTGCGAAGTGGAAGGGAGTATGGGGTGAGGGTTATTACAGAAGCGAGAACTTACCTTGAAATCCTTGTAAGATACAAGCAGTTATTCAAAGAAAAAAAGATAGCAGAGCTTTTTTCAGAACTCAAAAAGACCACTGCATTCCCAAAGATGGGAAATACACGAGGAAGAAATCATACCGATTTACTAGCCGAATACAAAGCGAAATATGGGCAAGCTGCAACCAATTATCCGTATTCAACTACTAACGCTGTGACCGATTTTGAACTAGCAGAAACAGGATATTTTGTGAGGGTGTATTCAGGCACTTCTACCAATTCAAGTTGGATTTTTAGAATTGAGGATTTGAGGCAATATGAAAGTGTTGATGAAATAGTTGAAAAACTTGCCTTACCTGTTAAGCCTGCAAAAGTTGGATTAGTAGAATTACCTGAAGGAGTTAAACTGAGAAAATCAATAGCGGGGCCCCAAAATTGGGCAAACGGAACAACTCCCAAAGGGGGTGGAATTCAATATGAAATTATTGGCAATAGAAATACTGATTGGTTTAAAGAAATTGGTGGCTTAATGGAACTATTGAAATAAAAAAAGATGTATATAGAACTTATATCACTAAATAAAATTAGAAGTAGTGAAGGCTGTTATTTTGAATTTCAATATAACATAGTCCGATTCATTGAATACGAGAAAATTGTTGTTTTTCTTATTCAAGACAAAGGGTATAACCTTAAAATAATTGCATTAGAATTTTCTCAAGAAGGGGGGGTTAATCATTTAAAGATTTCTTGGGAGTTTCAAATAATCGATGGATTAGGGAAGAATCACGAAATAGTATTGATGGAAAGGCAACGGTTTAATAATAAAGAAGTAATTTATTGTTATGGCTGGGGTTTTGACATCGGCTATTATTTAGAGCCTGAAACTGGAAAGGTATTACATCAAGAGTCCATAAAATAAGCTCTACTTTGTCACAACTACGTAACTGATTTTTTGATAGATGCACAGTATTTGTTTTTTGAGATTTTGATTTGTTTGAACTCATTTAGGACATCTATTGTGGTCCTGATTTTCTGTGGTAATACGGTTTTGATCAGTTCTGCCAGTTGGGGGGTTGATGGCACACAACCAATTTTTAAGTATTCCATTTTCTCCAGCTGAATGTGAAAGCTCCCCTTACTTAGTAGCATCCAAAATTAAAGAATTCCACGATGAACTTTCATCCTGTTGGAATGTGGGAAACTCCACGCCCCCCAAGGGCTGGTGGAGTTTTCCATATTTCAAAAGGAACTGCGTTGGGGTTTGATAGCCCAGTGAACTGTGCGGGCGCTCATTGTTGTAGACCCACATCCAAGCGTGGGTCAGTTGCCGCGCTTGTTGGAGGCTGTCGAAGGCAAAGGCATCGAGTACTTCTTCGCGGTAGGTACGATTGAAGCGTTCGATGTAGCCATTTTGTTGGGGTTTGCCTTTCTCAATGAATAGAAGCTCAACACTGTCACCGCACCAATCACGGAGCGCCTGAGCAATGAACTCCGGGCCGTTGTCGACCCTTAGGCGCTCTGGCTTCCCGCGCCACTCCACCACTTTGTCAAGTTCCCTGATCACCCGCTTGCTGGTCAGGCTTGTGTCGATGGTGATGTTAAGTATCTCACGGTTGAAGTCATCGATCACGTTGAAGGAGCGGAACGATTTGCCTTGCAACAGCCCGTCATGGACGAAGTCGATCGACCATGTGAGGTTGGGGTGGAGCGGTTGCACCAATGGCTGCTTTATTCGTGCCGGCAAACGTTTCTTGCATTTTCTGCGCAGGTTGAGTTTCATCTCGGTATAAATTCGGTACACGCGTTTATGGTTGTCTAAATAGTTCATGAGCCGCAGTCTGTGGTACATCATCCAAAAACCCCACGTGCCATGCAGCCCAGCCAGTTGCTGGAGTTGTGTGCGCAGGGGCTCATCGTTTCTTCGTTTGCGTTTGTAGCGGTAAACTGAAAGGTGTGTGCCCAACAGTTTGCAGGCCTGCCGAAGGCTGATGGAATGCTCTGCTTGAGAATATTCAATCAGCTCCCGCTTCTCGGAAGGCCCTAGGGCTTTTTTGCTACAATGTCTTTGAGCACGGTGATGTGGAGCGTTTGCTCGGCAACGATCTTTTTGTACTGCGCCAGTTCGGATTCCAGTTCCTTCACCCGCTTGAGCTGCGAAACTTCCATCCCTGAATACTTGCTCTTCCAGTGGTAGAATGTCGGCTGGCTGATCCCATGCTCACGGCATATGTCCGCGACTTTTTTGCCCTGTTCCTGTTCTTTGAGGATGCCAACGATCTGGCTCTCGGTGAATTTTGTCTTTTTCATTTCTCCCAATTTTAACGATTAAAATACATTTATAATCGCTACTGTTTTTGGGAGAGCTTTCAGTGGAATCAACAGGAAACCGGAATAAGCGAGACTCGCCATTGCTTACCGCTTGCAATAGAATATCAGCAGGCTTGTTGCGAAGCCAAACATCAAATAAGATGACCGGACCACCATATGGTTCTTTATAGTCAATGTGGTTGGCATTAAAATGAGGTAATAAGATAGTTATCACCTTGTGGGTTAAGGCGGATGGGGCTTGGTAAATTACTCACTTCCACCGGTACTTTTCCTGCATTCTCTGTTGGTAGTGCTTTACCTGCACCGGGCCAGGCTAAAGACCACTTAGAGTCAGGTGTAATCTCGCAATACGAAGTGAAATTAAAATGCCTGACGCTACAATCGTTACAATGACTTAACAGAGTGATTGTAAAAGGTGATGTAACTACCTTAGTACTCTGAAGCTGAACAGTTTTACCCGTTGTGTACGCAGAAGCATCTAATACTCTACCATCAGCATCTGTTGCTATTACCCAACGCTCCTCATTAAAGCTGTAGTTAGCGTCAACGACAAGTTCAAAAAATGGAAATCTTTGATCCACATCATCTTGACAAGAACAAGTGACAAACCCTAGAGCACTTACAACTAGAATATTAAAAAAAATACGTGTTGCCTTGATCATCGTTTATAATATACAAATAAACACAACCATTGACTAAATCGCTTACTCAACTTCTTTTCTTGAAAAAGCTTTTCATCACAGTATTTCCCATTGAAAATAAAGCCAATAGTTGGGCAACCATTTCTGCTTAGCCCCAAACATTGGTCGCTTCTAAAAGAAAGTCTCTGCTGTTATTGTCTTTCTGCCGCAATCGATTAATGGGTCGATACTCTGGAAGCAATCCATTCGCCCACGGCCCTTCCTTGCTTCCCTCCCACTTCAAAGGCTGGCCGGTAATGAATACCTCCATACATTCTACTTATTCCTGCTTCTTCTGCCGCCTGGTAAAAGGACGTAAACTTTCTGGCACCCATACCAAACTCAACTTCCGTTGAATCGGTAAACGCATAATTGTCGCCAAACAATTTCGTCAACGCTACTGCTGCTGATGAGGAAATAACACTATGTCCGCTAGTATATTCCGGAAATGGAGGAGTTTGCAAAACAGGCACCCAGTCTTCACTAATGTATTGATTAATATAAGTTTCGGGACGTATCACCCGACTCCTATACTTCTCATCCCAGCAACTAATGAATCCATCTACTAATGATAGCGAAACTCTTGCGTATGCTTCAGCAGATTGAACCAGGGTTGTCTTTGTCTGTTCACAAACAGTTCTTGTAATGTTGATCCAATGGCCACCGGGAGAAATCTTCTTGGTGGCAAACATGACATGACCTCTTACATTCATCGCAAATGGATTGCAATCCCAGAAGCTTGCAATGGCACGTTGCTCCTCAGTAATATTCTTTACCACCTCAAAAACCTCAAATGCTTCTTTATAAAACTGACTTGATTTCTGGATAGAAAACGCTGTCGGAGAAACCGGCTTAAATTGGGCGGCCGAGTCAATTACAAAAGGCCTTATTTTATTCCAGTGGGGCTCAACCGCATCCATGTAAGCCGGGGGCGTTGGCTTCCATGTAGCTGGGCTGCTTTCTATTGAATACTTTGGGAAACTGCGTGATTGCTTGTAATTGTCCTTTGATGACCACTCCAGAATGTGTGCAGCCACCTGATCGCCATAGGCAACTGACCGCTCGAAAACATCTTCAGGAATTCCAGTCGCTTTGTATTCCTTCATGATCTGTTCGATGAAAACATCCAAATCAGCTTCAGAGAATATCAACGTTCTGCCGACTTTCAACAGGGCTTGGGTGGCCGCCAAGTCAAAACTATATTCTAATGCGCGGTCGGGCTTGGGTACCTCTTCCAATCCATTCAACTGGCCAGCCAAACTTCTGTAACTAGAGTCTTGTTGGATAGCGGCTTCGTACGCGGCAACACTAACGTAAGAATAAATTCTGCTCGCCACAGGCGGAGAAAAGATGTCATGAACGATTCGGTCCGTGATTGCTTTCATGGATCGGTGCAGGAACTCCGGGTTCTTAGCTTTTTCCTTATACTCACCATTATTTGCTGACGTACACGATCCGATGATAAGGACAAGGATTCCCAAAGAACAAATAACAACAGTCTTCATTCGATATACTCTAATTTTTAACGCTGCAAATAAAAACAATTTACTTCACTGAAAAACTGACTTTTGTCACTCCAACCCCTTTTATCTCCAATGATTTCCAGGTCTTGGGTATCTTGGTTTTTATTTGTGTGATGCCTGCATCAGAAATGGTTAACCCGCCAAATCCATTGATGACAGCCTGTAAGAATCCGCCAGCTCCGGTCGCAAAATAGGGATTAGTTCCACCTGCTGTTTCTGATAAAACTCCAAATGGTGGCACCTCGTTTGGTTTGTACGATTTCGCAAACAGCTCCGTTGCTTTCTCCAAATTCCCGATGCGTGAATAGATAGCAGATAAAGCTGAATGTCCCATTGCAGGTCCTTCGGGTGAGTAGCGGGGTTCATAGTACTTCAGGTCTTTTTCAATCTGGGCTTTGTCTGTGATGAAGT
>CANGVZ010000212.1 GCA_947457285.1 Flavobacteriales bacterium
CAAGGGAACAGGGGAACAGGGGAATAGGGGGAATAGGGGGAATAGGGGAATAGGGGGTAGGCTTTGTAGAGACGCCATTTATGGCGTCTGAACTTTGCGATATTGTTTAAGAAAACGATTACAAGAATAAATACAAGGATTTGCGAATCAGTCCTTCTCGAATCAGTCCTTCACGAATCAGTCATTGCGAACTAGTCCTTCGCGAATCAGTCCTTTGCGAATTAGTCCTTCGCGAATCGCCACTTCCCTTGATCTATGTCAATGAATCGAGCCGGATTCCCGTCCGACATTTGTCTAAAATTTAAGACCATGGAAAATAAAATCACAGGGCTGCATCACGTGACCGCGTTGGCATCGGATGCGCAAAAAAATGTTGACTTCTATGCAGGAATACTCGGATTAAGAATGGTGAAGAAAACCATCAACTTCGACGCTCCTGATGTATATCACCTCTACTATGGCGACGAAACAGGTGCGCCGGGTACAATCATGACCTTCTTCCCTTATCAAGGTTTGGTGAGAGGAAAAAAAGGTAAAGGTCAATTGACAACCACTGCATTCTCTATTCCCGCGAACAGCCTCGACTATTGGATGAAGCGCTTGCAAAAGTTCAATATCGAATACACCAAACCGCAAGAGCGTTTTGAAAACGAAACATACATCTACTTCGAAGACAACGATGGATTAGGCGTTGAACTCGTAGCCAACAACAACGACACACGCAAAGGATTTACCTACGGTCAAATCCCTTTG
Organism: Flavobacteriales bacterium; assembly: GCA_947457285.1. Lineage (GTDB taxonomy): Bacteria > Bacteroidota > Bacteroidia > Flavobacteriales_D > Sanyastnellaceae > JAIXWP01. The sequence goes on from CANGVZ010000212.1 coordinate 754, forward strand.
GAACATGCCGTCAAAGGATTCTATGGTGTGACATTGGCAGAAGAAAGTCATGAGCGCACAGCGAGCTTGCTCACCGAACAGATGAACCACAATATCATTTCACAAAAAGGAAATCTGTACCGCCTCTCCCCTACTGGAAAACCTGGCGACTTTGTGGACATCATCGCCGATCCAGAAGTAGCGCGTGGCTTGTCTGGTAGCGGCACCGTACACCACCTCGCATTTGGAACACCAAATGACAAAGTGCAACTCGAAGTGCGTGAAATCGTTATGACCAAAGGCATACAAGTGACGCCTGTGCTCGACAGACAATATTTCCATAGCATCTATTTCAGAGAACCAGGAGGAGTATTGTTTGAAGTAGCCACCAACGACATTGGATTCGCCATCGATGAAAATCCTGAAACATTGGGAGAAAAATTAAAGCTTCCAGCATGGCAAGAACCAAATCGAGACAGCATCGAAGCTGGATTGACTACCATTGAGTTGAACACCGAAAAATTCATGGACTAATGCATCAAACGGATAATTATTATCAAACGGGCGTTGCCCTTGCAGAAGCTAAAACGGTAATCATCGCGACGCACGGTCGCGGTGGTTCGCCGGAAGACATCGCTTCGCTTGCGGAGATGTTTGCCGATGAAACCACCTGTATCATCGCACCTCGCGCAACGAATCACACATGGTATCCTTATAGTTTTATGGCCCCTCGAGCCAACAACGAACCGTGGCTCAGCAGCGCAGTACGCGCAGTACAAGACATCATCGCCATGGTGGAACGACACGTGAACAGTTCGAACATCATCCTTTTAGGTTTTTCACAAGGAGCCTGTTTGACCTCCGAAGTAGCCGCTTTAAATGCGAAGAAATACAAGCGCGTTATTATCTTCACTGGAGGAGTGATTGGCGATAAATTCGAACCGAACGTTTATTCGGGCGACTTTCAAGGCACCCCTGTTTACATCTCCAACAGCGACAATGATCCGCACGTACCGCTCACGCGCACCGAAGAGACCATTGCCCTATACAAAAACCTCGGCGCCACAGTCACCTCCCACATCTTCCCGAATCGCCCGCATACGGTGACGAAGGAGGAGATTGTGGAGGCGAGGGCCGAGCGATAGGGAGTAGGAAGTAGGAAGTAGGAATAGGAATAGGAAATAGGAAATAGGGAATAGGAGTAGGGGGAGGAATTTAATTGAGTCGCTCGTCCGTTTGGGGCGGGCGACTTTTTCTGTGATACCTGCTAGAAATCCTACCATTCACTTCGTTCTATAAATTCTAATAACTTCCCCACTCTGCCTGCCAATTAAAGCGTGAACAAAACTTCGATTCGTTAAGATTAAAACCGAATCTCCATTTTCATCCAATTGATAACCGTCATCATAATCAGTTTTCAGAGTCCCTAAGACATACCAAACACTTGTGTCAGATGCTAGCTTCACATCGATCAGATAAGAATTGGTATCAATGCCGTAGGCCCTTTTCGATCAATTTTGAATTGGAGTAAACATAAAAAGCAACCGTATCTCCATGCCCATCCAGTTCCACTTTGGTTGAATCGAAAGCTGGTGCACCAAGCCTTCGGCTATCGCTCTCAACAAATGTCTTGGAAAATCCAGAAGCATTCAAATACATAGCTATAACCATACTAATAAAAACGAAAATCTTTTTCATTTCGTCCAGCATTTATTGAATTGTTCAATACTGTATTTATAAACGTATCAGTTTTTTGGGGAGCTTTCAACTGGAATCAAACCATTTAAGGAACTTCTCTTCTTGATAAAATAATTTTATTCTCCGAAGATTTTCGTTTCTTGAGTTTACAAAAAAAATAAAAAATTAAAATTATCGATGCAAATACTGAGACAATTAGCGGCCAAATTAGTTCCTCTAAATTATTCTTTGGCATTAAAGCAAATAAGAAAATAAGTGTCACATTCACTATAAAGTTAACCATCTCATATCTGAGACTCTTATGTAACTTTCTACTAAAAACAAAGTGAATAAGATAGCTCAAAATCAAGTATGGAATTAATATTATTATGGATTTAAGACCTACTATGCCGAGAACACTAGAAATGATTTCCTCAATGGAACGATTTTGCCAAATAGGCTCTAATCCATTGATATGAAAAATATCTAATAGAATGTAAAAAAAAATCTCTAGCAAATTTTGTAAGAGCCACAGCCTCAATATAAAAGTGAATTTGGAATTCCTCATATTTAAATTTGATTACAAGGGTCAATTGTTACTTTAGGTGAATTTTTCATTACTGAAAATGGCTCTGAGGTTTGAGGTGTCTCGCACTGACTGTTTCCGGTTTTATAAATAGAATGCTCCATTGGAGGGAAAAGTGCACGAGGGGTCTCTCCAGTTTCTGTGGGCGTGCGATTAAAAAGTAGGTATGAATTACCAGTTGTTTCATCAGTAATCCATAGCTCATATGCAGGAAATCCATCTACATCCCCTTTAATCTCGTACTCGAAAGACGTATAATCACTGTTCGGCGTTATCGTAACTTCTAGTTGATAATTAATTGCTGGAGCACCTGGTACTAAACGGTTAGGGGCATCAATACTTAGGTGTATTGTTATACTTGTACCGTTTTCTAAAAATGACTTATTGTAAGTCGGAATTGGCCCTGCAGCGGCGGCTTCTGATGTGTCTATAACTTTGCCGTTTTTGTCTAATGCCTTGGTTGGGCTAGCCGTATTATTACTACAACTGACTTCCTTGCATTCGAAGTCAACATGAACCTTTTGCTCCGTTCTAAAAGCTTGCGTGTTGAGTTCGTAGGACATACGATCATCTCCTGCAAATGAGTGAGCTGTAAAGTTAAGTGTAAACCAAGGATTGTCTAAAACTTTAGTTGGGATAAATGATCTTCCTGTAACAGAGTACTTTTCAAGTCCTTCCAAATCTTTGCATTGAATGACTCTGTTTTCTGCAAATGCATAGTAAGAGTTATGAGGATAATTCCTTCCAATAGGATCGCAGCTTAAGAACCTTCCCAACTGTGCTGAATAAATTCGAAAAGTGAATGAAACTATTTCCCTGCCCATCTCCTCATCTTTTTCTTGCCCATTAAACCCATACCGATACCCCACACTCCAACTTCTGCCAGAGAGGGTGACGCCGAAGGGGCTGTAGTCTTGGGAAGAGATGACGATGGAAGTATAACTTACCACCGAGGCTCCAGAAATCACGGGCACTTTCCAGTCGCTGATCACAGCGAGCACGTTGCCGAGGTGATTTGATAATTCATATTGCTTCTCGCCAATATTGTATTCCAATTCGAAATTGACCGTTTCCTCGAAGCTTAGTGTTCCAATCAAAGCCTCGCTTGGCTGGTTGCCATAAACATATTCATACTCCACCTTCTCAGTAATCATCCCAACGCGAGAAGAACCATAGATATGACGCTCCGCAAGGTGATAGGATTCAGGGGTTTCGAGATCGTGTTCATACACGGCCATGACATTGCCGCTCGCATCCCGCACGTAATAAGTGACATGCTTCGCAAACGGCGACTGTCCATCCATCACATATTTCGCAACTCGATTGCCTCCCGAAAAATCGGGATTGAAATATCTAAGATTTCTCCTGCGGAGAAAATCAAGATCTTTCGAACATCCCATCATACTCAAACTTCAAATTATCCTTTCCGCTCGAAGATACAAATCTTACTTCACTTATTTTACTATCCACCCTCCAAATTATTTCTTCGATGCCCTCGAGGGCGTCGCTTTCCAACTCACCAATCTCCGTATAGCGGTAATTGTTATTGTTGATGTCCACATTTCCACCCACCAGGTTCACGGGCGTAGTAGCTCCAATACCGCCGCTGCCGAGGGCGCCAGATGCATCTTCGACGTGATACAATCTATTTTGGAGCAATACTCCTTGAATCTTATGGTAATGATATGTGAGATCATCAATCAATGCTCCGCTATGATCTTTCCGTTTCTGAGTGAGAATGTTTCCATTTTCGTCATAGGTGAATGCATTGAAATAGGCGTCATTCGCAATTGGCGTCCATACTCCAGCAGCTTCGGTTGAGCCTTTGGCCGAACTATGCGGTTGAGTTGATCATAGGGTTCAATTTCCCGCCTTGGTAATTAACCTTACGCATATCGCCAGAAATTAAAAAGTTAATTCTGTTATAATGGAAAATATTTTCCAAAAATAGCCTTACAATAGAAAATTTATGATAAACTTGTGATAAATATGATTATAATGGAAAATAATCTACCCCTTCATTTGCAAGAAGTACTCTTTAGTTCAAAGAATCCTTCAATTTCAAAACAAATATCCAAACTCCTAAAAGCTGGAGTCATCAGAAAAATTGCA
>CANGVZ010000213.1 GCA_947457285.1 Flavobacteriales bacterium
CATAGTTTCGCCCTAAAATTTCCTTGTCTGCAAGATTGAGAATGGTACTGCCATCGTAGCGAAAAATACCATTATCAGCGGAAGCAAACCAAATGTTGCCACTCTTGTCTTCCATGATACCAGCATTATCGATGGGCGGAAGTTGTTCGAACAACGAAAAACATTTTTCTCCAGCGCTATCTGCTATTGGATCGTAACGGTAAACACCGCCATGCGTCCCCACCCACACAGTTCCAGCTTTGTCAACAAGGATTCCCTTTCGACTTATGTCAATGTGATTGAGTCCGTCTTTTTGATTGTATTTTTTAAAGACATTTCCATCATAACTATAAACGCCTTGGTCGGTTCCAATCCAGAGATTGCCTTGTTGATCTTCATTAATGGCGAATACACTTTCTGAAATAAAACCATCGGGATTGGAAAAGTATGTCAGTGTTTTTTCATCATACCGAACAACGCCTTCAAAGGTGCCAAACCATAAGTTTCCTTTCGAATCCTGAAAGATACTGCGGATATATTGGCTCACTAGCGAAGTATCAAAATCGGGAGCCATAGCCATTGCCTTCGTGCTTCTTATCACCTTTGGAGCAGGCTTAAGGGTGGGAGATTCTCTGATTGTATTCGTCTTCTCTTGTCCGTTGCAGGAAGAGAAGATGATTAAAAAGCTAAGAAGGAGTATTTTGGTGGATGTCATCATTACTTGGCTGCTATTTGTATCTCGCCACCGATTGCGCGCAGCACTTTCATAATCGTTTCAAATTGGGGTTTGGCGCCATCGGATAAAGCTTTATACAAACTCGGTCTGCTTAAACCTGTTTCTTGAGCAATTTTAGACATTCCAATTGCTTTAGCCACATGCCCGATAGCCGCAATTACATCTGATTCATTTCCTTCAGCTAATACTGTATTAAGATATTCAGCAATCATTTCGTTGCTGTCTAGATAATAGTCTGTATTGAATTTTGATGTTTGCATCTTTATGTTGGATTTAGAACAATTTTTTAGAAGCAGTTTTTAAACGTTGAAGTTTTCGATCCATTATTCAAATATAGAGGCTTTCTTAAATTAAAGTAGTTCCTCTGCTCATTTCTAAATCTTCACGTACATTCCGAAATATCCGGCAGAGAAGCGGAGACTGTTGCAGTAGAACGAAGTCGTTGACTTTTTTTACCGCAGAGCCGCGGAGAACGCGGAGGCACGCAGAGAGGTTAGTCTTTTAATGATCAATAGTACTTTGATTTGTTTCTTTCATCTGAAAGATAAACTTAAAAAATAGGAGCAAAGCCCTCTGCGTAACTCCGCGACCTCCGCGCCTTTGCGTTTAAATTAATCAAAGCGATTTGAAGGAATTTTTCGAGGGAGAGATTAAAGCCAAGGCAGAGATGGTTGAGTGATATTCTTTTTAGCATGCAGTAGAACGAAATCGTTGACTTTTTTTACCGCAAAGGCGCAGAGGACGCAAAGTTTCGCAGAGAGGTTTGTTTTGTTTTTTTGAGTTGGACTATAGGTATTAAGAAAAAATATAAAAGTACTTTTTATCTTTTTAGAGCAGACATCTCTGCGTAACTCCGCGACCTCTGCGTCTCTGCGTTTAAATTAATCAAAGCGATTTGAAGGAATTTTTCGAGGAAGGGAATGGATGGGCTAAGGGTCGCAAGGGAGGGGAGTTCTTTGGGGAATTGAATAAAGCCTAAAACCCCGCTTTTAGAAATGTGATTTATAGGCTTTTATACGGGGATAAAAAGGGAGAGGGTGACAATAATAACCTATCTTCGATTTCATAAATACATAATGTTATGAAAAGACATCTACTACTTTGCGCACTCGTTCTTTCTTTCTTTACTGCACTTTCTCAAGTGACGGTAGTGGACACAAACAATGTGGCTGCTTCGGTAAACACTTCGGGCTCGCTGTTTAGAGGTTCTTCGGGAATGGCGGGATTCGAATTCCCCAAGGGCTCTGGAATTCATACGCTATTCGCTTCTTCATTATGGTTAGGAGGAGTAACTCCTGATTCACAATTGAAATTGGCAGCGGGGATGTATGGCAATGAACAAGGGGATTATTATACTGGGCCGCTCACAGCAGATGGCACTGCGACCATTACAGCCCAAACGATGGAATTCTATGATCAGGTTTGGCTCGCCAACGCAGCAGATGTCGAAACGCATCTTCTCTTTTTAGAATCTGTTGCTAATAATACTTATAATGAAGTTTTTCCCAATGGATATACTGTTCCTGAATGGTTCTTCGAATGGCCTGCGATGGGAGACTATTACAATGGTCAGGCCCTTTTTCTCGCTCCATTTTTTGACTATGATGGTGATATTAATTATACTCCTGCAAACGGCGATTATCCGCTTTTCCCAGGCGATGAATGTGCATATATTATCTTGAATGACAAAGGTGGAGTACACTATGAATCACTTGGTCAGCCTATGGGAGTGGAGATTCACTGCTTCGTTTATTCTTTTAACGACGAATTGAATGAGGCGTTGAATAATTCTGTGTTTGTGCGTTATGAAATCATCAATCGTTCTGCTGCTACTTATAACGATGTATATGCGGGTATCTTTTCTGATTTGGATATCGGAACTAGTATTGATGATTACATTGCTTCACACGTAGAACAAGCTGCTTATTATGCATACAATGGAGATTCGTTTGATGAGGCAACATTTGCGTCGGGTGGTTATGGTGAAACTCCTCCGATTCAAGCGGTAGCTGTGTTGAGCGGTCCTTTGAAGCAAGCCGACGATACAGATGATCTTTTGCCAGCAGAGCTTGGAGATTACCAAACCTATGGACCGTTTGGAACAGGATATAATGATGGCATTATCGATAACGAACGTTTGGGCCTCACCAATTTTATGTACATTAATACGGGCACCAGTCCCATTACTGGCGATCCCGACAATACCCCTGATTTTTACAATTATATGCGTGGAATTTGGAAAAATGGACAGACTTTGTCGTTCGGCGGTTTTGGAGCGAATAACGGGGGAATGGGTGAGATGATTGAAGCGGACTATGCATTTCCTGGTACCAGTGATCCTTTGTTTATTGGCACTCAAGGTGTAGAAACAACAGAATGGACAGAGTTAATTGGAGGCAATACTCCTGGCGACCGTAAGGGCGTTGGCGCGATGGGTCCTTTTATTTTGGAGCCAGGAGATCATCAAACCATTGATATCGTTTATAGCAGCATCGAAAACGAAGCAGGTGCAGATCCGAATGAGTTGGTAGGACAGACGATTGGTGGATTGCGACAAGCTTTCCTTGATAACATCTTTTCAGAAATTCCTGAGCTAGGAAGAACAGTGGGGGTTGCTGAAGAGCTTTCAAAGCAAAGCCTATTGAGCATGTATCCAAATCCTGCCGTGGACATTGTATCTTTCACGCATCCTGTGAATACACAGCTACAAATCTTCGCAGCAGACGGTCGTTTGGTAGCACAATGGTTTGCCACTAGCAAGACGAGCCAGTTTGATGTGAGTCAGTTGGAGTCGGGTGTGTATATGGTCGTGGCGAAAAGCGACGAGAGACAAGCGACGGAGAGACTATTTAGATACTAGTGACTAGATACTAGCGACTAGCGACTAGTGACTAGCGACGGAGGGACAGAGGGACGGAGGTACTGAGCGACTTTTAAAGATACTAGATACTAGATTTTAATGCCTAAATAATCATATTATTTACTGCAAAGTCCCCTCGTGGGGCTTTGCGGTTTAATGGGGTGATTGGAATCCCGATAGCTATCGGGAGGAATTTGGAATGAAGATTATCTCATGGTCTCTGTGATGAAGTGTTCGACGAAGTCGTTGACTTTTTTTACCGCAGAGGCTCAGAGAACGCAGAGAATCGCAGAGATGTCTGCCTTGAGACGATGAAAAGCTCTTGGATTTATTTCTTTTATCTGAGAGTTACACTTCACAAAAATGAACAAACCTCTCTGCGTAACTCCGCGCCCTCTGCGCTGCGCCCCTTTGGAGCCTTTGCGGTTAATTGAATCAAAGCGTTTTATAGGTGTCGTCGCGATGAGGAGGGATTAATTCGCAATATCTGATTCGCAATATCTGATTCGCAATTACTAATTCGCAATTACTAATTCGCAATTCCGAATTGTGAATTTCGAATTCCGAATTGTGAATTGTGAATTTCGAATTTATTTCCCCAAGAAATCATCGGTGAAGTGGCCGCGCTGTTTAGGTTGTGAGAATTTATTGTCGTTGAATGCTTTTGAATTTCCTTTAGGAATGGACAGGGAATTCCAGCCGTTTTCAGAGAGCATTTTGCCGATAAAAACAATTTGACCAATGTGGTAGGGATAATGAGCGAGCTGGCGATTGATGGCTTCTGTGACCGTGTGACCTTGATTTCGGATATAAATTATTTTATCGAGATCATCTGTTGTCAAGGAGTTGATGGCCTTAAAAAGGCAATCCCATCCTTCATTCCATTTGGCTAAGAGTTCTTCTCTACTTTGAATATCGTTTTCAAATTCGGCGTCTCTATTGCGAAACTCTTTTTCTCCATCTGTTGTGAGGAAGTCGGTCCATCGCGAAAGCATGTTTCCCCAGAGGTGTTTGACGATGGTGGCGATGCTATTGCTATCTTCGTTGTGTTGCCAGAATAGTTTGTCATCGTGCAATTGAGAGAATGTTTTATCTCCCAACATTTTATAATATTCAAATTGTTTCCTTACACTTTCTAAATAGTCGGTTGTCATTTTTTGTTCTTTAAATTTTTCAAGTTCTCTTCAAAATTGAAATCCTCTACCCGGGAACTTTCCAAGCCATCTTGGATTGAAGCTTTCAGGGCGATTCTCTTACTTTCTTCATCTTCCAAAAGTCGAAGACCCGCACGTATTACTTCGCTGACGTTTTTATAGCGTCCAGCTGACACTTGTTGATTTATAAATTGATCAAAATAACTTCCAAGTGAAACGGATGTGTTTTTCATATTGAATGCATTTTTACAAAGTTACCAAAAATTGGTAAATCGCGCAAATTGATCTTCGGTGAAACAAAATGACATCTCGTCCCGCCCGTGGCGGCTGCGCTAGGGATCGCAGCGGAAATCCTTTTTTGAGCGCAGCGAGAA
>CANGVZ010000214.1 GCA_947457285.1 Flavobacteriales bacterium
AATTGATGGAACGTCGCCTCTGGTACATCATCACTTGGCCTTCGTGCATCCTTACACTCTTTTTCGGTCCGTCTCTCATTGTGATGAATCCCGATTTGCTAGCCGAACCGTGGATGCATTTGAAATTATTTTTCATCCTCTGTCTTCTAATTTATCAAGTCTTCGGACAACGCGTGTACAAAAGATTAGGAGAAAATCCATCGGCATATCGCTCGTTCTATTTGCGTTTGATGAATGAGGTGGGAACCTTACTCCTCGTTGCGATTGTGTTTCTAGTGGTACTCAAAGACAGTGTTTCGTGGATTTGGGGTTCAGTAGGACTTGTGGGTACGGGATTTCTTCTTGCCTTCTTCGCAAAAATCTACAAGAATCGCCGCGCTAAGAAGGGCGAACAAACATAATTTTTTGTGTTCGCTCAAAAGGCAATTCTGCCTTACCTTTGCCGCGATAATTTAAAATTCATGAGTAGTCCCGTTCCCTTATGCAATGGAATCTTACCAAAGAGCTTCTTTCGGAGATTCGCGATTGGATTGCGGATGGTAAAGACACCGCGCTCCTCGAAGTAACGAAAGATATACACCCCGCTGATATCGCTGAACTCATCAACGAACTGCGAAGGGAAGAGGCGGCCTATGTTTACAGACTTTTAGAAGAAGAACGCGCAGCCGAGGTAATGCTCGAGCTGGATGAAGACGTTCGCGAAAAACTCCTTTCAAGCCTCACCAGCCGTGAAATCGCCGACTTCGTAATCGACAATATCGACTCCGACGACGCGGCGGACGTGATCTCCGAGCTTCCCGAAGACAAACAAGAGGAAGTAATCGCACTCCTCGAAGACGAGGAACAAGCAAGCGACATCATCGACCTTCTCACCTATGAAGAAGGGACCGCCGGTGCGCTCATGGGGAAAGAATTAGTAAAAGTGAATCTCAACTGGACCGTCGCGCAAGCCATCCGCGAAATGCGACGCCAAGCAGAATATATCGACAACATCTACACCATCTATGTGGTGGACGACAAGGATGTGCTCCTCGGCACACTCAGCGTCAAATCCATGATATTCGCGAGTTCCAGCATGCGTACGATGATCAAAGAACTCGTGCGCGAAATAAAAGTGCGCAAAGTACTCGACACTGCCAGCGCCGAAGAGGTAGCCAATATCATGAAAAAATACGACATGGTTGTATTGCCAGTAGTCAATGAAAGCGATGTATTGCTCGGCCGAATCACCATCGATGATATCGTAGACGTGATTCAAGAAGAAGCCGATAAAGACTACCAGATGGCGAGCGGTATCTCTGAAGACGTAGAGTCGGGCGACAGCATCATGACACTCACACGCGCACGCCTACCATGGCTATTGATTGGCATGATGGGTGGCATGATCAGCGCCAACATCATCGGTGTATTCGACATTACAGAAAACCCTCAAATGGCTGTATTCATGCCGCTCATCGCAGCGATGGGAGGAAATGTGGGAGTACAATCTGCCGCACTTGTGGTAAAAGCCTTGGCCAATAAAAGTGCACTGGACGAATCATTGGCGCAAAAACTTGCAAAAGAATTGGGTGTTGGATTGTTCAATGGACTGATTTGTTCACTCATCATCTTTGGGGTGAGCATGCTCTTTCATTTTGAATACCACCTCAGCCTCACTGCGTCTATCGCATTATTCAGTGTAATCATTTTCGCGAGCTTCTTTGGAACATGGATACCCATGACTTTGCATCGATTTAAAATCGATCCAGCTTTGGCCACCGGACCGTTCGTGACGACCCTCAATGATATCTTTGGATTAATCATCTATTTCACCATCGGTCATTCGATTCTCTCGCTTTAATATGAAAGTAATTTTTTTAGACAGCGTTCATCCCATTCTCGAACAGCGATTGACAGATGCCGGCTATGACTGCATCCATGATTATAATACTCCATCAGAAACTATTGATCTCAATGGATTCATAGGTGTTGTTATTCGAAGTAGATTTAGACTTTCGCGAGAGTTCTTATCGCGCTTCCCCAGCCTGCGCTGGATAGCACGGAGTGGCAGCGGACTTGAAAACATCGATCTCGTGGCTTGTGAAGAATTGGGAATTAAAGTCTATAATTCACCCGAGGGCAATAGCACCGCGGTCGCCGAGCACGCCATCGGCATGTTGCTAATGTTGTTCAACAAACTGCGCATGGCAGATCGAGAGGTGCGCAGTGGACTATGGCAGCGTGAAGCAAACCGCGGATTGGAATTAGAGGAAAAAACGGTCGGTATCATTGGCTACGGTGTGATGGGAAGTGCTTTTGCCAAACGCCTATCTGGCTTCGGTTGCAGAGTGCTTGCTTACGATAAGTACAAGTCCAATTTCGGAGATGCCAACGTGCAAGAAGTGAATTTGGAAACGCTTAAAAAAGAGAGTGATATCGTGAGTTTGCACGTTCCACTTTTGAAAGACACCAAATATTTAGTGAATGCTAATTGGATTGCATCATTCTCAAAACCTTTCTATCTTATCAATACGAGCAGAGGACAAGTAGCTGAAATTAAGGCCATTTTAGATGGATTAAAATCAAATAAAATCCTCGGGGCCTGTTTAGATGTATTGGAATATGAGGAAACTTCTTTTGAGAAAATAAATTTGAATACTCCTGAATTTAATGAATTAAAAGAATTAAATAATGTGATATTCAGTCCACACGTAGCTGGCTGGACAGTAGAGTCTTATGAAAAATTATCCTCTGTGTTGGCGGATAAAATACTCGGGGAGTCTGAGATATAACTCAGCAACCACAAGATTTAAAACCCAACCAAGCCAAGCCACTAACCTATATACGTCCATAGGAGAAGGATGCCATATCTGCACAATCGACCATTTCCAAGCCCTTAGTGTAACAGCAGAAAGCGTCAGGGCATAACTTCTAATCATCCATGCTCGATGTGCATCGAAGTTCTTACTTCTGGCTTCATCAAAAGCCTTCCAAGTCGAATAGATCCAGATGATTGCAAGCAAAACAAAAGCCAGCTGAGAAGAAAAACCCCCGTTGGCATGATATCCCATGATCAAACCAGAAGGTCCGCTGAAAAATAAAATCACCGAGACATATATCACTCCAATCGTACGATGTGCCTTTGGATAATTAATTCTGAATGCCTTGCTAAACTGAGTAAAACCTGCCAAAAGTGCAAACATGCTCGTAAAAACATGGATAAAAAATGCCGACTCATAATAAAATAGCTTTAGTTCCTCTTGCTTTAATTGCAAAAATGCAACATCCGTTCGCCAGGGAAGATACTGAAGAGTAATCTCCAGCATGAGGTAACTGAAAAAAAGCAATAAAAGACTAGCGACCAAAAACGTCGTAGTACTCCTTAGCGTAATCTTCATAACGAAGAAGGATTTCAATATTCTTCAATTCAATATCCGTAAGGTTTGCAGTGATATCTGTGGATATCGGAACATACCAATCAAACTCGCCGAAAAAAGCCGTGAGTGATGGGTATTCAAATGCATAGCCGTGCCTCGCATAGATCGAATTGCGAATAATAAAAATATCTGCCTTTGTGAGATTTTCCACAAACGCCTTATCCAATAATTCAATTGATGCATTTTTGGCGTAAATCTTCTCAGTCGTCGCAAGGTACATTTCCTCTTCATAGAAAATATCCTTTTTTTCATCCTCATCATAATAGGATACACTATCAACCTTGAATTTATTCCAATCTATATAGACAGTGGTATCTATAGGCTGATTAATAGGATCATAATTAAAAACCCTTTTCCTTAAATTAAAGCCATCATCATAAGTTTGGAGCATGGCATTATTGGGAATCCAAAGCCCCGCCATCTTGTCTTTCTGGTTTGAAATAGAAAGTTGAAATACGCCATTATAGGGTCCTTTTGTCTGATGCTTTAAATCAAAAAAATAGACACCCGCCAACTCCTCATACTTTCCATTTAAAGGATGCGCCTGTCCGCGAAAAATGGAGTATGCAAATGCGCTATCCTCCCTTATGGAGTCTATTCGAATAGAAATCAAATCCCATTCATCCTCTACATTTTCCCAGCCCTTTGATGTATCAGAGAAAGATAAATATCCAGTCCAATTGCCAATCAAATCTTCCTTTGTTGTGATGATAAGATTCTCATTTGCAAAAACAGGTTTGAGAAGTTTCAAAGCGGAGTCTCGCTTTGCCCTCATCTTATCTACCAATTGAGATTCATTCTTACCTGTTGCCGTAGTGCAACGCTGTAAAATAAAAAGTGCAATTAGAATACTCAAGCTCGCAATGATTACATTTTTCATAGTTCAAGTTATTATTTCTGTTTGTAGTAATATTCAATTTTCTCAATAAACCTCGCCCTCTGATCGATGAATACAGAGTGGCTGCATTGTTCGATCACGGTAAAATGATCGGGTAAAAGGATTGTCTCAAGTCGATTCAATTGATCCATGCTGTATAGTCCGTCTTCAGAGCCATAAATACCAAAGATAGGAACACCATTCTTTACTAATGTTTTTAAATCTTCCGATATATCGAGATTGGTGTAATTATCATTTTTGTAAAAACCCATTGGAGCATCATTATCCATTTTCGAAAAATACTTGGCTAGCGGATTCCATTGAGACAAATTGTAAAACTCCTTGGCTTCGGCTGTTGTAACATCCGTAGAATAAGCCTTGGTCTTCATCGCTTGCATAAAGCACAGGTTGGCGTAGAACAAAGAGCTGCGATCCATATTTCGAATATTATTCAAAAAAACTAAACCAGTAGAATCCTTGCTCTCCTTGTAATAATTCTCCGCATTTGTGAGAATGGTAGCAAAGCTTTCTTGCAAATTGATGGGCGCGCCTACCAAGAAAATATTTTCTGCTCTGGCAGGAAATCGTTTGGCGAAATGTACTGCCACCATTCCACCAAAGCTATGTCCAATAAATGAGGCTTTTTCATGCTTGTAGAGCTTCATCAATTCCAGCAAATCATCACCAGCTCTATTCAAACTGAAGGCTGCCGTATCTTTAGCACTCCTCCCCTCGCCCAATCTGTCGTAAACAATCACATGATAACCTGCATCTGCTAGCTTGGTGGCAGTAT
>CANGVZ010000215.1 GCA_947457285.1 Flavobacteriales bacterium
CTATAGTTTTTTTCATTAATGCCTCTTACCTTATGAAAAAAGTCTTTTTGTGCCTATTGACCTGCGCCAGCCTTCTTTGCTGGGGTCAAAGTGATTCGGGTGTGGAATGGAATATCGGTTTTATTCAACCGGGCGTCATATCGACTGGAACGCCCACCATCATGAATAGAGTGGACGGACAAGTGATCATTGAAGATAAGTTTGGTATAGATGCAATGATGAATATTCCACTATTACGACAGCTTGACTTTGAAAGAATGAGGTCAGAATACTTGGAGGACGTGGCTCATCCCACGGTGGAGGCTCGTCTGTGTGTTAGCACCATTCCTTGGACATTTGAGAAGACGTATAATTTTGATGCGAATACTGAGGAGTCAAGAATTCATGATACTTTTTATGATCAGAAAAGAATGTTTCATCGCGTTCAAATAGATGGAGGAATCAACTACTTTCAGTCGGCGCTGACGGAGGAAATTTCAATAAGGACCTTGCCGGGAACCACACCTGGTTTGGGTAATTCTATCACCGAAAGAATATTTTTAGCTAATAAGTCCGTCGTCAACACACACGTGGGTGTTAGCTATGTTTGGAATATGGACTTTATCAATCGACCCAAAGGCAAGGATGTGGTGAAAAATACTTCTCATCGCTATTATGCTCATTTGTTATTTAATACCAATAATGATTGGGTCGTATTTCGACAAACTGAGGAGTTTCGAAATGAAAATGGAACCAGAACAAAGTCAGTTCATACTGCTGAGTTGGAAGATGTGGAGAATATAGAGAATCGTATTTTTAAAGATAATTTTGGCTTTCGTTTGGGATGCCGCATTTTTTCTCGAAAGGATGATGCAAAGTTTTTGAACTACTCATTTCTTAACATAGAAATCATGCGTTGTCCGATGCCCGGATTGAGCTATAGCAACCAAACAATCGTGCAAGCAGCGCTTGGTTTTGGGATTGGATCAAAACGATAAAAAAATATTACATTCGCCCTTTACTAAATCCATTTTATCGTGGCGAATACTCTCTTAGGAAACAAAAAGGCTCAGACCGCTTGGACGATGTATGACTGGGCCAATTCAACATACAATCTCGTCATTGGTACGGCGATTTTTCCCATTTTTTATAGCGCAGTCACAGAGAAGCACCAATTTGAAGGAAAGGCTGCGATTGATGATGTCTTGCTTTTTGGACACGTTTTTAAAAACACGGAGGTCTTGTCTTATGCATTAGCACTTGGGATGGCCATTGTTTGTATTGTTTCTCCAATGCTGTCTGGACTGGCTGATTATCTCGGTAAAAAGAGGTTTTTCATGCAGATGTTTTGTTACATCGGTAGCCTTGCTTGTGCCTCGATGTATTTTTTTAATATGGAGCATTTTGAATTGAGCATGCTGAGTGTTGTTTTTGCTTGCGTAGGGTTTTGGGTGAGTTATGCATTTAGCAATTCATTTTTACCAGAATTGGCGGAGCCTCAGGATCAGGATAAGCTTTCTGCGAGAGGCTATAGCATGGGTTATTTAGGAAGTATTATTCTTTTGGTGCTAAACCTTGTTGCGATACAAGGCTTTGGTATGCCGGCGAAATATGCCTTCATTTCTGTTGGTATATGGTGGATTGGTTTTGCACAAATTACCTTTTATCATTTGCGAGATCAACCTACCGGTATGAAGCGTGAAAAAGGCATTTTGAAAAAAGGTTTTAAAGAGTTGAGAGGTGTGTGGAATGATATGAATGAAACCAAGCGTCTTCGTCGTTACCTTATCGCGTTTTTTGTGTTCAGCATGGGCGTGCAGACCATCATGCAAATGGCGTCTTTGTTTGGGACAAAAGAAGTTTACCAATACAATGAGGCGGGAGAATTGGTGCGTGGATTGGAGTCGGGACAATTGATTGTGGCTGTAATTTTAGTTCAATTGATTGCGATTCCGGGAGCCTATTTCTTTAGTTATTTATCAAGAAAACTTTCGAATCTTTTGACACTGAAAATAGCACTTGTTTTTTGGGCTTTGGTGTGTTTGTATGCTTATTCCATTGTGACAACTCCCGTTACATTTTATGTGGCCGCGGGCTGTATAGGTTTTGTGATGGGGGGAACACAATCGTTAGCAAGAAGTACTTATTCGAAGTTTTTACCAGAGACAGATGATCATGCTTCTTATTTTTCTTTTTATGATGTAACAGAAAAAGTAGGTTTGATTATCGGATTGTTGGCCTTTGGTTTCTTGGAGGGCTTTGCCGGCAGCATGCGCGCGAGTATTCTAGCATTGATTACTTTCTTCGTGTTGGGCTATATTCTGTTGTTATTTGTTCCCAAAAGGGAAATAGAAGTAGATAAGAAGATCTTTAAAGTCTAACAGGACCAGAGATAATTTCCTGCTAACACGCAAAGCACCAGTCCTCCGGCCATGGTAGTTTTGGCTAGCAGGCTGGCGATAGAGTAGTGTGATTTTTTTCTTGCGAAAAGAGAAAGGAGAATGGTTAGCAGTCCTGGGAGCAGCACGCAAGCTGTCAAAACGAGCGCTGCATTGATATCGGTGCTGGGGTGGAGGCCGACGCGGAAGAAGGCGAGGGAAACAGCGCCGAGGCATAGCAACATCATAAATGCAGCATAAATTCTGGTGAAACTTTCACCTTTTACAATGGGCATGGTATGGTATTGACCGACCTTATCGCCTTTTAAATCCTCAAGATCTTTTAGTGCCTCGCGAGATAATGAAAGAAGGAATGCAAATAGTGCATAGGCTCCGATGATAATCCAGAGATTGGTATGCAACAGATCTGCATTCTGATGAATATCTACATAGTACTTTATGATTGAAGGTATTTCATAGGCTCCTGCCCAAATGGGAACGAAGCTCACACACAATGCCACTACAAGATTGCCACTAAAGACTTGTTTTTTGAAAATAGGACTGTAAAACCATAGCAGTGTGGCAATTGTGATGGGTATGATCACTGGCCACCATACATTATACTTGAACGATAAATAGACCGAAATCAGCACTCCAACAATGTTGAATGATTGGTGAAGAACCATCGCTACCCTACGTTTTACGGTTTTTCCCACCACCACGCGATCGGGTTTGTTGATTAAATCCACTTTTACATCAAAGTAGTCATTGATGATATTACCTGCAGCGGTGAGTAATACCACAACCAATACGGAGAGAAAGAAGTCAAGTTCTGAAAGGCGCAGTTTCATTCCAAGGCATTGAGCATCAATGTATGGAGCGATCAAAAAATGCCGCAAAACATACATGGTAGCTGCCACTATCAAGAGGTTGATAGGCCGCATGAGTTTGATTATGTGAACTAATGATATCAAAAATGCTATGGTTGAAATCTTTCGTGGCAAATATCGACAAAGGTCGTTTACTTTTGTGACCCTTGATTTGATAAAAATATGGAAGAAGAGGTTAAAGAAAACAATGAAATGGAAGTTTCGTCAAGCACTACGAAACAGGTTGTTGTTTTTGGAAAACATGATTACATTATCAAGAATACCCAAAATACTCTTGAGAAGGCTGGATACGCTGTGAAAGGCTTCACGGAAGTTGAGATGGCACGCATGTATTTGGAAGCGAATCCTTGTGATTTGTTATTCGTTGCAGGTGCTGTGGATCCACACGACCGTATCGCGCTGAAAGAGGTGCTTGATCGTCAGCATCCTGCTTCTAAACTATTGGATCACTTTGGGGGGCCAGCTACCATCCTGTCGGAGGTGGAGTCGGTATTCAAATAAGTTATTTGATCAAGAAGTCTGATTTGTACACCTTATTCTCTCCATTTTTTGCGAGAGCATAGGTGAAACCTTCACGAAGGGCGTAGGCGCCTATTTCACCTTTTTTGTTGACTGCCAAAAGTCCCACTTGAAACTCTTCTTTCATGAAAGAGTTTATATCTCGTACACGTTTTACTGCTTCCTCGCAGGCTTTTTGAGGGTGCATCCCTTGTCGCATCAATTCTACGATAAGGAAGGCACTGCAAGACCGAAGAACTGTTTCGCCCAACCCTGTGCCAGTGGCGGCACCTACGGCATTGTCCACATAAAGACCAGAACCTATGATTGGGCTATCACCAACACGGCCACGCATCTTGTAAGCGAGACCGCTTGTGGTGCATGATCCAGCGAGGTCGCCTTGAGTATCCATTGTTACCATGCCAATGGTATCATGATTTTCAATATTGATAATTGGCTTGTACTCGCTTTTAATGAGCCACTCTTTGTATGCCTTTACAGCTTCTTCACTTTTGAATTCGTCAAGTGTCATACCTTGAGAAAGAGCGAACTTTTGAGCCCCTTCACCAACAAGCATCACGTGTGGTGTGCGCTCCATCACCATTCGGGCTACCGTGACGGGGTGTTTTATTTTTTCAAGAAAACAAACCGACCCTGCGCGGCCGATGCTATCCATAATGCATGCATCCAATGTAGTGTTTCCCTCTCGGTCAGGAAGTCCGCCGAGACCTACCGAAAGATTACGAAAGTCGGCTTCAATCACTTTTACCCCTTCCTCTGCCATGTCTACGGCCTTGCCTCCATTCTTCATGGTTTTCATAGCGGCATCATTGGCCTCAACGCCAGCATCCCATGTAGATAAAGCAATACCGCCTTTGAACGTCTTACCTTTGCCAAACCGAGCATCTATTCGGTTTTCACCTTTAATAAATGAAAGACCTAATGTCGCAGCGGCAGCTGTTGCCGTTGACTTCGTTATAAAATTTCTTCTACTGATATTCTTCATCGAACAGGAGTGCTTTCAACCATCTCACGCTTCAACGTTTCGACAGTATCGGTTGGGAGATTTTGCAAATCTAACAACATCAAGCCATCTAGCGCATTATTGAATTTAGGATCTGCGTTGAAAGCTAAGATCTTAGCATTTTGCTGTAAATATTTCTTTAGCAACACCGGCATCGTGAAGCTACTAGGCTCAATGTCGGCAATGATTTTGTCCATTTTTTTGATATCACTTGAGCTGGCCTCCAAAAGTGCCGCCGTATCGACATTTTTCGTTTTAGGTCTAAAGGCATTGCGTGGCTCTACGTAGTTCGACAACTCATGGGCGAAG